>CBDUSX010000098.1:0-9119 GCA_965369935.1 uncultured bacterium | reverse complement strand
GAATTGATATGGGAGGGATTTGCCGGTACCATCGCTGTTGCCCGTTTGGAAAAATGACCTTTGGAAAAACGTCCTGAACGAGGGTCGGCGCCCGGCCCGAAAACAAGGCGGGGCCGCCGCTTGGCATAAAACTTCGCCTAAAACGACGCAAACGCTTCCTGATTGTGTACGCCCTTGAGCTTTCCCATCCCCGCGCTGGCCAATGACCTGCTGCTGCGCGCGGTCAACCGCCTGCCCGTCCCGCGGGTGCCGGTGTGGCTGATGCGCCAGGCGGGCCGCTCCGACCCGGAATACAGGGCCTATAGGGAACGTACGGAGCTGGGCCTGTACGATTTGTTCCGCAGTCCCGAGCACGCGATTCCCATCTCCCTGTTGCCAAAGCGGATCGGGGTGGACGCCATCATCATGTTTCAGGACATTCTCACCCCCCTTACCCCCATGGGCGCCGACTTCGCGTTCAGCCCGGGCCCCGTGCTGGCCGAGCCCCTGCGTTATGCCGGGCAGGTAGAGGACTATCGTCCCTACGACGTGGCCGGAGAGCTGGATTTCGTGGGAGACACCATCACGGGCCTGCTCGCCGAGCTGAGGGGCGAGCTGCCTCTGCTGGGCTTCGCGGGGGCCCCGTTCACCCTGGCGGCGTTTATGATCGAGGGGCAAAGCCCTTCGCCGGACATGGCGCCCGTGCTGGATTTTGCGCGGGAACAGCCGGAGGCCTTCGGCTCCTTGATTGACGCGCTGACCCGGACCACCTGCGATTACCTGAACTATCAGATCGCCTGCGGGGTGCATGCGGTGCAATTGTTCGAATCCATCGGGGAGCGCATCCCGCGCCCGCTCTACGAACGATTCGCCCAGCCCAGCCACGAGCGGATTTTCTCCTCCCTCGCCGCCGCCGTGCCGGGCATCCTGTTCGTCAGGGGCAGCCCCTTTCCGGATCTCATGCTGAAATCCGGCGCGGCGGTGCTCAGCATCGGGGAAAATACCCCCCTGAGCGCGGTGCTGGCACACGGCGGCGTGGTGCAGGGCAACGTGGACAACACGGTGCTGGCCTCCGGCAGCCCGGAGCAGGTGGAGGCGGCGGTCAGGGACTGCATCGCCGCGGGCGGCGGCACCGGCCACATCCTCAATCTCGGGCACGGGGTGCTTCCCGAAACGCCTTTTGAAAACGTCCGGCGCTTCGTGGCCGCCGCACGGGAAATCTCCCTGTCCAACCCGGATCAGGGAAGTTGACCGCATTTTCGGCTCCGCCGCCCTCATGGCGCGATTCCTTAATAAAAAAGACGCTTGACAACATTCCTGCCAGTGCTAATTGAAACTTCGGGATGAATCATTTTCCGCAGAAAACAGGGGGTGAACGGAGTAAAGATTCCCGTAGCGTACCCTTCGCGCCGCCGCGCAATAGGCGGCGTGGCAACAGAGGTTGGGAACGAGCTTGACCGATCCCGGTCGGGAGAATAATTTAATTTGCACCCAACGAATTGTTGAAATGAGGGATTCAAGACAACCTAACCTTTGGAAAGGAGTGGACATGAACCGCTATTTCAGCGTTGCTGTCCTTGCGGTGGTCCTGCTGTTCGGCTTGGCCGCCTGCGAAAAGAAATCCGACGTTATCAAAATCGGCGTCGCCGGGCCGATCACCGGAGCCTACGCAAAGTTCGGGGAACAACTGGTGAGAGGCGCGACCGCCGCCGCTGAGGCCATCAATGAAGCCGGCGGCATCAACGGCAAGATGATCGAGATCGTGCAGGGCGACGACCAATGCGACCCCAAGCAGGCGCGGGCCGTGGCCAACACCTTCGTTAATGAGGAGGTGCACGCCGTGGTGGGGCACTTCTGCTCTTCCTCCACCATCCCTGCTTCGGAAGTGTACGACGAGGCCAACATTCTCCAGATCACCCCGGCCTCCACCAATCCCCAGGTCACAGACCGTGGGCTGACGGCCGTGTTCCGCACCTGCGGCCGCGACGATCAGCAGGGCAACGTGGCCGGCGATTTCATCGCCAAGCAGTTGAAGGCCAAGCGGGTGGCGGTGATCCACGACAAGGACACGTATGGCCAGGGGCTGGCCGACGCCACCAAGGCACGGCTTAACAGCCACGGCGTCAAGGAAGTGCTCTATGAGGGCATCACCCGCGGCGACAAGGACTTCAACTCGCTCGTCACCAAGATGAAGGGCCTCAAAGTGGACGCCATTTATTTCGGCGGCATTCACACCGAGGCGGGCCTGATCGTGCGCCAGGTGAGGGAGCAGGGGCTGAAGGCCACCTTCATCAGCGGGGATGGCATCGTGACCTCGGAATTCGCCTCCATCGCCGGACCGGCCACCAACGGCGTGATGATGACCTTCGGCGCCGACCCGCGCAACCTGCCCGGCGCCGTGGACGTGGTGAAGCAGTTCCGCGACAGCGGCTACGAGCCTGAGGCTTACACGCTGTACAGCTACACCACCATGCAGGTCATCGCCAAGGCCTTGGAGAACAACGATCTGACCCGCGACGGGGCCAAGCTGGCGGAATACATCAAGGCCAACTCCTTCGATACGGTGATGGGCAAGAAGGAGTTCGACTCGAAAGGCGACCTCAAGGTCACCGACTACGTCGTGTACAAGTGGGCCCCCTCGGGCGGCGGCAAGTACGACTACAAGGAACTGTAGCCCTTTTTTCCCTTCCGGCAGGCTGCGCGGCAGCCTGCCTCCCCCATCGTTGAGCCTCCTTACAGCTCTTTAGAAAGCGATCACCTGCCGGCCGCTGCATGTACATTCTGGGACAACAGCTGATCAACGGCCTCATTCTGGGCTCCATCTACGGGCTTATCGCCATCGGCTACACGATGGTTTACGGAATTATCGGCATGATCAACTTTGCCCATGGGGAGGTCTACATGATCTCCGCCTACCTGTTCGCGATATTTCTGGCGCTGGCGGGCATATTCGGAATTTCTTCCCTGCCCGTGGCCCTGCTGCTGACCCTGGTGTTCACGGTCATCATCACCGGGCTGTACGGCTTTACCGTGGAGCGGATGGCCTACCGCCCCCTGCGCGGCTCGACCCGGCTGGCGCCGTTGATATCGGCCATCGGCATGTCCCTGGTGCTGCAAAACTACGTGCAGCTCGCCCAGGGCGCCAACGACCAGGCGCTGCCGCCGCTCTACCACGGGGTGCTGCGCATGGGTGGCGAGGAGGATTTCGTCCAGATCACCCACATCCAGATCATCATCGTGGTGGTGACGATTATTTCCATGGCCCTGCTGACCTATCTTATCAGCCGCACCGCCCTGGGCCGGGCCTGCCGCGCCACCCAGCAGGACCGCACCATGGCCAACCTGCTGGGCATCAACACGGACTGGACGATTTCCCTGGTATTCGTGATCGGCGCCAGCATGGCTTCGGTGGCGGGTGTGCTGATCACCTTCAACTTCGGCTCCTTCAATTTCTTCATCGGCTTCGTGGCCGGCATCAAGGCCTTCACCGCGGCGGTGCTGGGCGGCATCGGCTCCCTGCCGGGGGCCATGCTGGGCGGGATTCTGCTGGGTCTGTCCGAGTCCCTGTTCGCCGGCTACGTGAACACCGATTACAAGGACGTGTTCGCCTTCGGGCTGCTGGTGACCGTGCTGATTTTCCGGCCCACCGGGTTGCTCGGCCGGCCGGAAATCGAAAAGATATAACCTCCCTCGCGGCCTTCCATGAATCTCCGCCTTGCCCTGAAAGATTCCGTCGTCGCCTCCCTGCTCGGCCTGGCGCTGTTCATCCCCATGATCGGGATGGTCTTGCAAGGGCAGAGCCTGAATTTCCAGATCGTGCGGGTCATTTACGTGGTGCTGGCGGTGTTCGCGGGGCGTTTCGCCGTCTCCCTGCTGGCGCAGAGCGGGATCATGCCGCGCATCGGCGGCCTTGCGGCGGAAATCCCCAAGGCCTGGGCCGTGGTGGGCGGGCTGGCGGAAAAGCGGCTGGCCTACCTGGTCATCGGCACGTTGATCGTGCTGGTCGCCGTGCCGTTCATGCCCGGGTCGAGCAATTATCTGATCCAGATTCTTTCCCTCACCCTGGTCTACGTGATCCTGGCCACCGGCCTGAACATCGTGGTCGGGCTGGCCGGCTTGCTGGATTTGGGGTTCGTGGCTTTTTTTGCCACCGGCGCCTACGGCTATGGCCTGCTGGCGCAATATCTGGGCATTTCTTTCTGGTTGGCCATCCCCATGACCGCGGGGATCGCGGCGAGCATGGGCTGTCTGCTGGGATTTCCGGTGCTGCGCATGCACGGGGACTACCTGGCCATCGTGACCCTGGGCTTCGGGGAGATCATCCGCATTTTGCTGGTGAACATGATTGACATCACCGGAGGCCCTAACGGCATGTCCGTGCCCCGCCCCACGCTGTTCGGACTGGTGTTCACCCGCAAGCTGGAAGACGGCCAGGTGGGATTTCACGAGTTTTTCGGCCTGCCCTACAGCGCGAGCTACCGCTACATTTTTCTCTACCTGCTGATCCTCGCCTTCACCGTGGCGAGCATCTGGATCTTCAAGCGCCTGCGGGAAATGCCCATCGGACGCGCCTGGGAGGCGCTGCGGGAAGACGAGATCGCCTGCAAGGCCCTGGGCATCAACCACACCACGACCAAGCTATCCGCTTTCACCCTCGGCGCCACCTTCGGGGGCATGGGGGGCGTATTCTTCGGGGCCATGGAGGGCTTCATCAACCCCTCCTCCTTCACCTTTGTCGAGTCGGCCATCATTCTCTCCATTGTGGTGCTGGGGGGGATGGGCTCCATTCTGGGCGTTATCATCGCCGCCGTCGGCATTACGCTCCTGCCTGAATTGTTCCGGGGGTTCGAAAGCTACCGCATGCTCGTGTTCGGGCTGGCCATGGTGTTCGTGATGATCTGGCGGCCGGGCGGGCTGCTCAAGGTGCGCAGAAAAGCCTTCGAGCGGGGCGGCGATGGCGGCTAAGGCGAAGCGCAGCATTCTGACCACGGAGGGTGTCTCCATCCGCTTCGGCGGCCTGATGGCCCTGGCCGGGATTTCCTTTGCCATGGAGGCGGGCACCATCACCGCCATCATAGGCCCCAACGGCGCGGGCAAAACCACCCTGTTCAACTGCATCACCGGGTTCTACCGCCCCACGGCAGGGCGCATTCTGTTTCATAGCAACGGCGCCGACACCGAGCTGAACAAGCTGCCCATCCACAGGATCGCCCAGTTGGGCGTGGCCCGCACCTACCAGAACATCCGCCTGTTCGGCCAGATGAGCGTGCTGGAAAACCTGCTGGTGGCCCAGCACCATTTCGTCAATCATCGCCTGCTCTCGGGCATCTTCCAGACCCGGGGTTTCCGCAAATCGGAAGCCGACGCCATCGAGCGGGCCTGGTTCTGGCTCCAGTTCATGGGCCTGGAACGGCTGGCCAACCAGGAGGCTGACACCCTGCCCTACGGCCAGCGGCGGCGCCTGGAAGTGGCCCGCGCCATGGCCTCCCAGCCCAAGCTGATCTGCCTGGACGAGCCGGCGGCGGGGCTGAACCGGCAGGAGTCCGAGGAACTCAACGAGTTGATCCTCAACCTGCGCAAGGAACACGGGGTGAGCGTGCTCCTGATCGAGCACCATATGGGGGTGGTGATGAACATCTCCGACCACGTGGTGGTGCTGGACCATGGCGAGGTGATCAGCGACGGCACGCCGGAGGCCGTGCAGAAGGACGAGCACGTCATCAAGGCCTACCTGGGCGAAGAGGACGAGGAGGAAATTCGCCTGGCCGGCAAGCGAAGCAAATAGCCCATGATGCGATGGCTCATGAAGAAAAACAGCCCATGAAACCGCTGCTCACGATCAAGAACCTGCACGCCGGCTACGGGCCCATCAAGGCCCTGCGGGGCATTGACCTGGAAGTCAACAAGGGCGAAATCGTCGCCATGATCGGCTCCAACGGCGCGGGCAAGACCACCCTGCTGATGGCCATTTGCGGGATCGTCCGGCCCGACTCCGGCAGCATCGTCTACGACGGTCAGGACATCGCGGGGCGCCAGCCCTACGACGTGATGAACCAGGGCATCGCCCAGGTGCCCGAGGGGCGGCGCATCTTTCCCCGCATGACCGTGCTGGAAAATCTGCAGATGGGCGCCGCCCAGGGAGAGGAAAGCGACTTCGAGGAAGACCTGGAGCGGGTGAACAAAATGTTCCCCGTGCTCAAGGAACGGGCGCATCAGTCCGGGGGCACCCTTTCCGGCGGGGAGCAGCAGATGCTGGCCATCGCGCGCGCGCTGATGAGCCGGCCGTCCCTGCTGTTGATGGACGAGCCCTCCCTGGGCCTCGCGCCTATAATCGCCAGACAGATTTTCGAGATCATCCGCGAGATCAACGAGGCCGGCACCACCATTCTGCTGGTGGAGCAAAACGCCTACGCCGCCCTCAAGCGGGCCCACCGGGCCTTCGTGCTTTCCACCGGCGAGATCGTGATGTCCGGCGACGCCCAGGCCATGCTGGAAAACCCCGAGGTGCAGCGCGCCTATCTGGGCGGATAAGCTCGATCTGAAACGATCCTTTGAAATGAACAGGAAGGCGAAACTCGTAACGATGCGTTCGCCACACCCCTACTCAAGTGCCGGGTTTGGCTGGCAGCCAAATCCGGCAATGAAATAGAGTGAGGGGTGCAGGGGCCGTGACCCCTGCCGGGATTCCAAAGGGCCGCGCCCTTTGGCTGCTGGAGGCATTCAGTATACCGCCCTCAGGCCCCCTTGCGGGCCAGGGCCGATCCCGCCACGATCAGGGCCAGCCCGGCCAGGGCGCCTGCCCCCGGGGCCCTGCCGGAGACCAGCCCCAGCATCAGGGTGGACAGCACGGGGGTGAGGAAGCTCAAGATGCCCAGCACCTGCACGTTGCAGCCCTGCACCGCCCGCTCCCACAAAACGAAGGACAGTCCCAGGGGCACCAGCCCGAAGTAAAGCAGCAACGGAATCTGCTCCGGAGCGACGGCCAGCGGAACCCCCCGCGCCAGGACCAGGGCCCCCGCCGGCGCCACCGCCAGCACGCAGAACAAGGGCATGGCATCTTCCCCCGGCGGAACGAAGCGGCGCAGCAACACGGTGAAGGAGGCCCAGCACAGCCCGGCGGCCACGGCCACGGCATAGCCCGGCAGGTGCTCCCCCAGCGCCGCCGCATCTCCCCCCAGGCCCGGCAGGTGCCCCCCGCCGATCACCAGCACCACCCCGGCAAAGCCCAGCAGCCCGGCCAGCGCGATCCGCCCGGACAGCCGGTGGCCGGGCAGGGCTGCGCCCATCAGCACGATCCACAGGGGCCAGGCGTAGTTGAGAATGTTGGCTTCGATTTGCGGAGCCATGCTCAAGGCCAGCACCAGCAGGGTGTGATAACCCCAGATGCCGTAGACACCCAGCAGGGCGATGGGCAGCCCCGGCCAGCGCAGGGGGCGCCTCCCGGCCGCCTGCCACAGCATCAGGGACACAGCGGCGGCCAGCAGGCCGTAGAACAGCACCGCCTCGGGCGCCAGGTTGCGCAGGCTTTCCCCAACGGCCGCCGCCAGGGAGGCCCAGCACAGGATGGCCCCCAAGCCATACAGATAAGGCAATTTGGATGAGAGGGATGATGGAATGCGCATGGTTCCGTGGAAGGGCCGCTCTTGCCCTAAGGATCCGGGCAGCGGGTTGCGGGGTTGCCGGCTTGCCGGGCTCAGCCTTCGGCCACCTCTCCCTCGCAGCGCGCCGCCAGGTTGGGGCCGGACGCCCACTCGCCTTCGGGAGCGATGGCATGCAAACCGCCGGTGAACAGGGTCTGCGCCCCGTTCAGCCAGAGCCGTCCCTTCACGCCAAAGGCCTGGCCGGGAAAAAACGGCCTGCGGAAAACCAACTGCACGCGCCGGATGCGGTGCCGCTCCAGGGGCAGCCCCGCGGCGCTCACCAGCCGGGAGAACTGGCTTTCCATCTGCCCCATCAGTTCTTCCACGTTCACGTGCTGGTTGATGTCCGTGTTGGACAGCCCCCACACGGACGTGAACCGATGGGAGGCGCCCGGCACGGATTCCGTATAGCCCCGCGGTTCCTGCTGCAGCAGCTCGATGCCGGGATAGGGCCGATCCCAGGGCAGCACGTCGAACTCGGCCAATTCCTCCGGCAGTTCGGTCACTTCGCGCTCGCCGGGTGGGGCAAGGGGGCGGGTGAACACCTGCAGCACCTGGCTCGTGCCCACCTCCATCAGCGGCCCCTTCTCCTTTTCGAACCCCAGGGCCTCCGCGCTGCCGGAACCCCGGTGGGCCTTCAGCAGCGAGCGCAGGTCCAGCAGCAGCCGCACGTCCCCGCTGTCCCGCACGGCACGGTGCACCGCCACGGTGTAGGAGGTTTCCACATCCCGGCCGAAAGCCAACGGCGTTGCGGCGGCCTGGAAATCAAGATAGAACATGATCGGCGCGATCCCCTTTTTCCGCAGGGCGAACATGCGGAATTTCCGCTCCAACTCGCTGAACATGGGCGGCATGCAAATTTCGATAAAGGCACGGGTCTTCAGGCGGTAGTTGAGATCGAGATCGCCGAAGGCCGGCCGGGCGGTGGAGGTACCGTGATAGTAATCCATGCTGCTCGTGATGGGTTCGCCCCGCGTGCTTGCGGACGGCAGTGCAAATAATTCCGCAGGCCGAAATAGAATCGTCAATATGGCGGCGCGGCCGGGCGGCGTCATTCCGTTTCTTGCGCCGCTTCCGTCACCGCCGTGAACAATGGGTGGACAATGGCCGGGATACTACGTCAATTCGCGCCGGAATGTCATCCGGCAACCCGTTTCCAAACAAGCTGCCTCGGCCGCCGCAAACCACGGCCCGGCAAAGGTGGCGCGTATTACATACGGCAAAATTCTCTGTCATATAATTCCCTCCCATGTAAAAGAAAATATAAATCCGGTACCGGCGTCAACTCCATCACCTTCCACAAACGCCCTCAACAGATCGGGAGGAGCCATGAAGAAACTGCCCTGGATAGCCCTGATTTTGCTGATCGTGGCCGGCCTCATCCTGGCGGGTTGCCCCTCCAAACGTACCACCTCCGGCGGGTCGCCCGCGTCCAAAAGCCGCAGCAGATACTGAGCGTGATTTCAGGTAAGCCTCCGGCGGCCAAAGGGCGCTGCCCTT
>CBDUSX010000097.1:0-9241 GCA_965369935.1 uncultured bacterium | reverse complement strand
GATGGCTTCCAGCAAATAGGCCGGACGCGGAATGCTGCCGATCGGTTCGGTTGGAATTGCCATGTAACTCTCCCTCGTCTCCTCCGTTTGCGCTGACGTTGCCTGTATCGGTTCGCAAAACGCCAACGTTGAATTCCCGCCCCACCGGATTCTTCGCACCGAGCGGATTTTGCATTTGCCCGGCACAACGGTTTTCCACCGCTGTCCGCGAGGCGCGGATTTCAGGTTCAGCCTAATCCGTGCCGCTGCGCTCCACCTGCAGCAGATAGTGGTAGTTGAGATACCCGCCGGAGTCCCACTTGATTTCGCCGAAGCGGTCGCTGACCTCGATGAAAATCCGGTGCTGGCCCTTGGGCACCTTGTACCTGGTGCGGATCCAGAATTTGGGATGATAAAAGCGGATGGGCCTGCCCCGGCCGTCGTACATGCGAATGGCGGGATTGAGTTTGGTGCGGCCCATGCGGTACCAGGCGATCTTCAGCACCTCGTTTTCCTTCAACTCCTCCCCCACGTAAAAGTCCGCGTCGCCCCGGGAATCAATGAAGCCGTACACCGTGGCGTTGAAGGCCAGCGGATTGGCGCGGGCCAGCCATCCGTTGTCTTCCCGCTCCGTGTAGGCCGGGTCCTCGAGCTTCAGTTCGGGATTGCCCTCCAGGAATGAGTCTATGATCCGCGCCACGGGGGCGGGCCAGGAGCGCCGGGGAAAGACCTTTATTTCGCTGAAGGCGGGCCGCGCATCCCGCTCCACGTCTATTTCCAGCACGTCGTCGAACCAGAACACGTGGCGGATGCGGAACTCGCCATAGGTCCTGCCCGGCAGCTCCAGTTCCAGGGAGCGCCGGTCGCCGGTGAACCTGCCCCGGTAAGTCACGGTCTTACGGTCCAGCCGGGAGAGAAAGAAGCTGCCGAACTGCGTTTCCGGGCGGAAGAACGCCCGCGCAAAGCTCTCCTCGTCTTCCACGGAAGTCAGGCCCAGCACCCGCAGCCGCAACGGCAGGGCCTTGCCCGCCGCCGTCCCGAAGGCCTTGATGCCACCCGGCTGAAGCTGCGCCACCAGCGGCATCACCAGGGAGGTCAGCACCGCCTTTCTGGATTTTTCGCGCGCGGGGTTGAAGTTTTCGATGGCCCGCTTGGCCTTGACGCTGAAGGTGCCCAACTCCATGCCATTGCCCGCCTGGTACAGATGGGCCGCGGCCGAGGCGGCGCCCCCGGATTGCTCCGCGTCCGTGGAGTCCGCCTTGAGCTTGAAGGATACGAACAGCCCCGCGGCGATCTTGCGCTTTCTCAGCCATTTGCCCCTGGCCGCTTCCTCGGCGTAGGGATTGGCCAGCAGCTCGGCCCCCGGCCCGCGCAGAGGCTGGATGCCGCGCACGGTGAAGTTCAGCAGCGCCATCCTCTCCCGCAGCGCCCGCAGCACCTCCTGCCGCAGGGCGGTGGCGGACAGCACCCGGTCCGCGGCCGGATAGAACACGAGCACCTTCCGGGCGGGGTCACCCTTCACCGGCAGGGCCAGACGGCGCAAGTCGGCGACCAGCCGGTTGCGGTTGACCTGGGCGTAAACGGTGGCGAAGTAGCGGGTGCGGTCAAGGGAGGCTTGCAAACGCTGGATGCGGTAAGAGCCGATGTAACGCTCGCTGTGGGCCAGAATGGACCTTTGCAATTCCGCCCGGAAGAGCGTGCGCCATTCAGGGGCCAGCAACCGCGCCAGCAACTGGCTGATGGCGTTTTGCTGGGCGCCGCGCACCGCCCGGCTTTTGGCCGAGTCGAGATTGTCCTCGTAAATGGGGGCTTCCGCCGATCCAATGCGCTCCTCCAGCCGCTCCTGGCCCAGCGCCGGAACGGCGGTGGCCAGCAGGGCGGTGGCCAGCAGGACCGCTGCCGGCGCCGCGAGGGCGCCCGGCAGCCAGGGAATCGGCTTGCGGCGTCCCGTCATGTCAGGAGCGGCGCAGGTAGCTTTGCAGTTCGGACTTCATCTGCCTGATCACCAGCAAGGCGTCCGCCCCGTTGACCGGGTCCATCGGGCCGAACACGCCCCGGATTTTGTTCTTGGGCTCCATCAGGTTCCGGCTCACCACGGTCTGCACGGCATTGAAATAGGGCAGGTCGCTGCGCACATCGGCGAACGGGGAGTTCTGTCCGATGAAACGGGTCTTCAGCTTGGTTTCCCCGGTCACCTTGACCAGGATGTCCTCCACCATCATGGCGAATTCCGCGCGCGTCACCTTGGCGTCCGGATGGAACAGATGGGCCGGATCGGGCTCCAGCCCCAGCACCCTCAGCTTGAGCACTTCTTCGATATCCGCGCGCAGGGGGTGGTCCCTGATGTCCGTGGCTTCGGGCACCTTTTGCAGCCGATCCGCCTGAAAGCGCCTTTGCTTGGTGGCCGCCTTGAAGCCCGTGTCGAAGCGGTTGGCGGTGCTGCGGGAGTACAGCCTTTTCAGCCTCAACTCCTCGATGAACAGCGCCGCGATGTCCGCCCGGGTAATGGAAGGCGCGAAGGCGATGATCTTGCCGTGGCGCGTGCCCGGCTCGGCGCGGATGATTTTTTGCACCAGGGACAGCTCGTCGTCGGCCTCCTTGGTCTTGCCACGGTTCATGCCCAGCACCTTGCGGTACAACTGCTGGGCCCTGTTTATGTCGAACTTGTCGCGGTAGGCGCGGGCCATATAGAAATGCGGCAGCGGGTCCAGCCGCCGTTTGTCCAGCTCCACGGCGTCCTCATAGTGTTCCTTCGCTTCGTCGAGCCAGTCGCCGGGGTACTTGCTCAGGCGCCTCACGCGGATTCCCGCAACGTGAGCCTCCCGCTTCTGCTCGTCGTTCTTGGCGTTGCTCAGGGCGTCGCTCACCAGGTCCAGGGCGTCCTTGGACAGCGACTTTTTTTCGTCCCGCGGAGTGCGGGGCAGCGAGGATTTGTGAGCCGTCACCACGGCCATCCCGGCCTGGGCGGGGGAGTACTCCGCTTCCAGGCTCAGCGCCAGCTTGAAGGAGCGCTCCGCGTCGTCCCAGCGGCCTTCATCGAGAAAGTCGTTGCCGCGCAGGACATGGTGGGAAGGCGTGTCCAGCCGTCCGGCCGCTTCGCGGGGCTTGTCCGCGCAGGCCGCGGCCATCAGCATTGCGCCGAAAACGGCCAACAAAATCGTCTGCTGTACGAGATTCCTGCAAGTCATGGCTGTTCTCCGTTCAGGATGGCCGCAAGGCCCGTCTCCTGCGATGGATGCGATGGACATGGACTCAGTCCAGGATAATCATCACCCGGCCTTCATTGAGGAAGGTCTGCTTCTGGGCCAGGGCGCGAATGGTGTCCGCATCGGACTTGGGAATCACCAGGTCCGCCTTGTTGGCGCCCTTGGCCTCGATGGCTTTCACGATGGCGGGCGACCCCTTGACCCGGTCCGTGCCGCGGGCCGCCTCCATGGTCTTCACATACCCCACCACCCCCTGGGAGACCGCCCATTCCCTGCTCACGTAGGCGGAGCCGTATACTTCGCGGCCTTCCGGATCGTATATCTTGGGGGACATGGCCGGCAGCACCCCGGTGCCCCGCCCGTCAATGATCAGTCCGGTATAGGCCTGCTGCGGGCTCAGGGAACTGCCCACCGGGATGGAGCCGGGCGCCTCCAGCATTCGCGGCGGGCCGCCGGAATTGTCGAAAATCAACTCCTGGGGAATCACCTCCCGCAGGCTGGCCGCCACCTTGACCTGAATGGTGCGGTCGCTGAAATACTTCGGCCGCCCCACTTCGCGGATGCTTTTCAGCACGCCGCTGATGCTGATGCTGACCGAATCGTTTTCGATCATGGCGTTCTTCATGTCCGTGCTGGAGTCGAGGTTGACTCCCTGAATCAGCTCAAGCAGATTCCTGGCCGCATCAATGCGGGCGGCACGGCGGGCCATGGGATTGGACCTCGCGCCGGCGTTGTCGGGCGGCGCTCCAAGGCCGATGGCATAGGCGACGCCCTTGTTCCAGTCAATGCAGGCTGTGTCGTTGGGCGTGGTGCAACTGACCTCAATTCCCTGCTGGGCCCAAGCCAGCACGGGCACGAAAAGCAACAGGCTGAGCACGAAAGATAACGATCTCATTTTCTTCTCCAAAATAAATCACATCCCCACGGTGGGTTGCGGTTGCGACTTTGTTCGTTTGGGATAATCTGAGTTTGGAGTCGCCCTAATGGTATCAGGTGGACGCCCGGAGCGAAAGTGAATTGCTGTCAGGCATCCCGGACGCAGGCAACTTGGAAACGCCCGAAATACAGGCGGACGGAAATGCCCGATTCCAGCAACATTCCCGAAATATCCGGCCGGATAGTGAATACACATCCCTGCCGTTTCTGTAATCTTTAACGTGCAAACCATGGGCCCCAACCACCCAATTTCCGAAAAAATGTCTGATGGCCGATAGTAAGATCGAAAAAGCTTACACGGAGCGCTTGGCGCTGAAATACGGCTGCAATCCGCACCAGGCCCAGGCGGGGGTGTTGATGGAGGGCGGCCGGGAGCTGCCCTTCAAGGTGCTCAACGGTACCCCGGGCTACATCAACCTGTTGGACGCCCTGAACGGCTGGCAGCTCGTGGCGGAACTGCGCCAGGCCCTGCGCCTTCCCGCCGCGGCCTCCTTCAAGCACGTCAGCCCCGCCGGAGCGGCGGTTGCCGTGGAACTACCCCCCCTGCTGCGGGAGGTGTATGGCGTGGGAGAAAAGGCGCTGTCGCCCCCCGCCCTGGCCTATCTGCGGGCCAGGGGCGCGGACCCCATGTCCTCCTTCGGCGATTTCGCCGCGCTGAGCGATCCGGTGGACGAGGCCACGGCCCTGGTGTTCAAGTCCGAGGTGTCCGACGGGGTGATCGCCCCGGGTTACGAGGCCAAAGCGCTGGAAATCCTGAAAGGAAAGAAGGGCGGAAACTTTGTCGTGCTGGAGGCGGATCCGGAGTTCCGGCCCCCATCGGTCGAGTACAAGGAAGTGTTCGGTGTGGTATTTTCGCAACAGCGAAACGATCTGTTGCTGGGCGAGCAACACCTGGAAAATCGGGTCACGCGGGAAAAAGAGCTGGGCCCGGAGGCCGTCCGGGATTTGATCCTGGCCTCCATCGCGGTCAAGTACACACAGTCCAATTCGGTGGGATACGCCCTGAACGGACAGATGATCGGGGTGGGCGCCGGCCAGCAAAGCCGGGTGGACTGCACCAAGCTCGCCGGGCGCAAGGCGGACACCTGGCATCTGCGCCAGCATGCCCGCGTGCGCGGGTTGCCGTTCAAACCCGGCGTGAGGCGCGTGGACCGCGTGAATGCCCAGGTGCGCTACATCGAGGGAGATTTCACCCCCAACGAAAAACGGGAATGGCAGGCCCTGTTCGACTCCGCGCCGGAGCCTCTGGGGGCCGAAGAGAAAAGGGAGTGGCTGGGCGGGCTGAAGGGGGTGAGCCTGGCCTCCGACGCGTTTTTCCCTTTTCGCGACAGTATTGATCAGGCGGCGCAACGGGGCGTAAAATACATCGTACAGCCCGGGGGAAGCATCGCCGATGCTTCCGTCATCGAGGCCTGCGATGAATACGGCATGGTGATGGCTTTTTCGGGCGTGCGGCTGTTCCATCACTAGCGCCCATCGCCTGGGTCATCGCCGGCGGCGTCACCGGGAGAACGCCCCGCATCCGGCGGGCGCGAGGGTTGCCATAGCCTGGCGGGCGGGCAGCGGCCCTGCTTTCAAGATTCCGCCATATTCCGGAGGGACCCCATGACGGAAAATGCCGGCGCGGGCCAAATGACCGCTCCCAGGGACATCGTCATCACCAACCGGAGCCTTGAATACGGGAACATCGAATCCTGGATCAACATCATCGAGAGCTATTCCCGTTCCCATCCGGAGCATGAGGTGATCATATTTTACGAGGGAGTGGAGGTGAGCAACATGATCTCCCTGTACAAGATGGAGGAGCAGCCCAACCTGAACGGATTCCAGCTGGTGGTGCGCGCACCCGACGGAAACTGGAAGGACGTGGCCAAGCTGTACCGCTTCATGGTGGAAGGCGCCAGCGCCAGATTCCACCGGTTCATCGGCAAGGAAATGTACCAGGTGCTGAACCTGTTTTAGACCCTTTTAGCCCACGCCCGCACCCCGAAGAAATCCTGATCCATGCCCTACCGCTTACCCGACCCCTCGGACAAGGCCCGCTACGTCCGCGAGAAATTCGACGAGATTGCCCGCAGCTACGACCTGTTCAACGACCTGATCACCACGGGCCTGCACCGCCGCTGGAAAAACGCCCTGGTGGGACGCCTCGATCCGCCGTCCGGCGCACGGGGCCTGGACCTGTGCTGCGGCACGGGCGACCTCGCGGCCAGGGGCGGCCGCCGGCTTGGGCAGGGCGGAGCGATGTTCGCCCTGGATTTCTCCTTCAACATGCTGCGCATCGCCCGGCGCCGGCTGGGCAGGGCTCGCCCCTCAAACGCCGCCGGCGGCATGGTGCTGTGCGGGGACGCCATGCGGCTGCCCTTCGGAGACGGGAGCCTGCACTTCGTCACCATCGGCTACGGCCTGCGCAACGTGAGCGGGCTGGAAGCCTGCCTGCGGGAAATTCACCGGGTGCTGGCGCCGGGCGGCATGCTGGCGTCCCTGGACGTGGGCAAGGTGCGCTCGCCCTGGCTGAGGCCCCTGGCGGAATTCTACTTTTTCAGGGTGGTGCCCTTGATCGGCAGGATGCTCCAGCCGGGCCAGGAGATGTTCAGCTACCTGCCCCATTCCACGCGGAATTTCCCGGACCAGCAGGAACTGCGGAAAATCATGCAGGCGCAGGGCTTTGCGCAAGTGGAGGTGGTGGAATTCGCGTTCGGCGCCTCGGTGATCCACTTGGCGCGCAAGCCCGGCTCCCCTCGCGGATAGGAACTACCGCCCGCTGCCCGTGTCCTGGCTGGGATTCGCCTGTTCCAGATCGGCCAGCTCCTCGATCACCGGGAGATTCACCGACATGCCGGCGCGCACGGACGCGTTCACCAGCTTCGGATTCTGTTGGTAGAAGAGCCACATGGGCACGTCGTTGCTCTGGGAGATGTTCCACACCGAGTCGCCCCTGCGCACTTTCACCTTCACCACCTCCGCGACGGCGTAGGTGGTGAAGAAGTCTTCCTCCCGGCTTTGATGATATTCGATCCGGCTCTGGGAAAACTGTTCCACGGACACCCGTTTCAGGGGCACCACCAACCTGCGCCCCGGAATCAGCAGCGACCCGTTCAGGGAGGGGTTGTAGCGCCGCACCGTGCGGGCGGTGACGCCCGACCACTCCGCGTAGTGACCCAGGGTTTCCCCGTAGGCGGGAATGATCGCCCCTACCCGGGTTTCCGGGTCATAGCGCCGCACGTCCAGGTCCTGGAACAGATAGGCCCCTTCGGCCCGTTGAAACGCGATTGACGTCCCCTCGATGCGCGCGGCGGGCGGCACGTCTCCGGTCACCGGCCCCCGCGGCCTGCGCGCCGCCACTTGGCGCGGTGGCCTGCGCGGGGACTTCACCTCCGCCTTGGCGATCCACCGCCGGCCGGCCTTGCCGCGGCGCGGTATGACCAGCCGCTGGCCGGGGCGGATGCGGTGGTAGGCGGTGATTTGGTTGGCCCGCGCGATGACCTGCCACGGCACCCGGTAGCGCCGCCCCAGATCGTAGAGGGTGTCGCCCCTGCGAACCCGCACCACTTCGGTCAGCTTTTGCTTCTGCCGGCGGTGCTCGTGGGGCACGTTGGCCAGAAATTCCTCTGGATCGGAATCCGCCGGCAGGCGCAACTGATAGCCCTTGGGAATGAGTTTCGCTCCCACCAGCACCGGCGTGCGCAGGCTGGGATTGAGTTCGCGCAAGTGCGCCTCCTCCAGACCCAGGATTTGCAGCGCCTTGGCGAATTCCAGGAAGAAGGGCATGCCCACTTCCTTGTATATCAACACCGGGTCAAGTTGCAGAAATCCAAAGAACTCTTCCCTGCGCTTGGCCACCTGCCGGGCCGCCAGGAACTCGGCGTAGAAATTCTTGCTGGCGAACTTGAACCTCCTGCATCCGCACTCCTCGATCAGGACGCTCAAATCCCGCGTGCCCTTGCGGGTGACAATCCGTTCTACGCCCTGGGGACCGTGATTGTACGCCGTTATGGCCAGGGGCCAGGAGCCAAGCCGGTCGTGATTCTGACGCAGGAAGCGGGCCGCGGCCTCGGTCGAGCGGATGGGGTCCAGGCGCTCGTCCACCTCGTACTTGATGGTGAGAAATTTTCTCCCCGTGCCGCGCGTAAACTGCCAGATGCCCGCGGCGCCGAACTTTGAATGGGTGCGCAGGTTGAACGAGGATTCCACGTGAGGCAAATACACCAGATCCTCAGGCACGCCGCTGCGCGCCAAAATGGTGCGCATTTCCGCCAGCACGGCCCCGGAGCGCACCAAGCCGTCCCTGAAGCGGTCCGCCAGCCCGCGTTGAAACCGGATGCCCCTGGCCAGCTTGCGTATTTCCTTGGGGCTCAGCCCCGGGGGCAGGCGCTCCAGCAGGCTGCGCGCCTCATCGTCCAGCGGCGCTTCCTGCTGCAAGGCCCTGGCCAGGGCTCTCAAGCTCCTTGCCACTGCCTGCTTGCGGCGTTTGAGATACCGCTTCTGCGCGCGCCGCGAGCGGCCGTCCAGAATGACCTCCTCGTAGACGGGCAGGGTGAAATCCTTGTCGTGAATGAGGCCCTGATCCGAGGGGTACTGGGTAAAAATCTTGATCCAGAAAGATTTCTGCCGCTCGATCAGCGGCGAGGAGGGAAACAGTTCCTCGCCGGTGGGTGCGGCAGGCTGCGCCCCGTTCCCGGAATCCGGTGACTGCATGGCCGCGGCCGGTGCCTCGGCCCGCTGTTGCGCCTGTTCCGGAGCGCGCTGCGGGGATTCCGCCCGTGCGGATTGCTCCTCCACTTCCTGCACTGCCCCACCGGCCGCCTGCGGAGGCTCGTGGCCCTTGCTGTCCGAGTGCCTGATTTCCGACTGGAAATCCCCGGCGGGAGGTGGAGCCGTCGCCGTCCCTTCACCCTGAGCCGCTGCGCCCGGCTCCGGTTGTTCTGCCACCGGAGAAGCCGGAGAAACGGAAGAAGCCGCCTCTTCGGCTCCGCTCCCGGCCCGTGGGCTCTGTCCGCCGTCCGTGGCTGGGCCGGATGCGCTTGCGGATGCGTCAGGCTGCCCGGCTTGCGGCGTCTCCGCGGTTGCCGCGGGCGCTGGAGACGACTCAGCGGGCGGCGCGGACGCTTCGCTTTCGG
>CBDUSX010000096.1:0-9346 GCA_965369935.1 uncultured bacterium | reverse complement strand
CCGCTGACAACAATCCCGCCGCCCGGGTGGTGTTTCAGTTTGAAAATTCTCCTAGTGCTCTCAAGCACCGGTCGTAGTATAATTATGTAGGGCTCAGCGATCAGTGAAAAAAGCCAGATGAGCAGAGAGTACCAACATTGAGAAGCGAACCACTGGGCCCCGTAGTTCCCCGCCCCATTCATTCCTTGACATCCCCCCGGCTAAGGCGTAATTAATCTGTTTTAGGTAAAGCGAACAGAACCATACAGGCTCGGAAGGCCGGGAAATGAAGCGCACGTTTCAGCCGAACATCCGGAAACGGAAGAAAACCCACGGCTTTCGCAAACGGATGTCCACGGCGGCAGGACGCAGAATCATCAAGCGCCGGCGCCAGAAGGGCCGCACGCGGCTGTCGGCTTAACGGCTCCCGTGGCTGGACTATGGCCAACCCCGATGGACTTCCAAGGGGGGTCCGCCTCCGCTCCAAGAAGGACATCAATCAGGTTTTCCGCGAAGGCCGCTATCACGCCCTGGGCGTCCTTCACGCAAAGACGCTGCCCGGCGGGCAGGAGGAAACCCGGTTTCTGATTTCCGTCCGGAAAGCCATCGGCAACGCGCCCCGGCGAAACAGGATCAAACGGCTGGTGCGCGAGGCGATCCGGAAACATCGCCACGAGTTGGGCAAACCCTATGACATCTGTTTCTTTCTTACCTCCAGGCCGCCCAGCCCGCTGCCGTATTCCATCATCGAAGCCGAAATTCAGAAATTGATCCAGCGGCTGTCCCGGAAATGCTAGGGAAGACATACCGTCAATGGCAAAAGTACTGATTCTGGCGATCCGGGCCTATCAATACCTGATCTCCCCGTTGCTCCCACCCTCGTGCCGGTTTTACCCTTCCTGCTCCCGTTATGCCATTCAGGCCCTCCGCACCCGCGGAGCGTTGCGAGGGGCGGGGCTCACCGTGTGGCGGCTGCTGAAATGCCACCCGCTCCATCCGGGCGGGTACGACCCCCTGCCCGGCGGTGCAGCCGGCCCGGGACGAAGCCACTCCCACCCTGCCGCCTGAGGAATCGTCATGGACCAGCGCATGCTCCTGGCCGTGGTGCTTTCCATCGCGGTGATCTTCGGCTACTACCTGCTCTTCCCGCCCGCGCCGCCTGAAAAACAGGCGCCACAGGCTCCGCCTGCGCAAAACGCACAGCAGGGCGGCCCGGCGGACCAGCGTGCGGAAGACGCCAGGGAAGAGGCAGGCACCTCCGCCGCGCTCACGCAGACCGCGCAACCCGCCCAGCCCTTGGCATCCGCGCCCCAGACGCCGGAACAGGCGGCACGGCGGCGGGTGGAGGTGGACACCCCGCGTTACACCGCCCTGTTCGACACCCGTGGGGCGCGGCTGGTCAGCCTGAAACTGAAGCGCTACAAAGAGGGCAAGGCCTTCATCAACTGGGGGGACATCATCCCCCCCTTGCGCAGGTACCTGGAAAAGCCGGAGCTGGACCCCGAGGCGACCATGGAAATGGTCAGCGACGAGTTGAGCCGGGTGGACCCGCTGGACGTGGAAATCGCGGGCGAGCCGAAGCTTTCCGGCGAACTGCGGCGAATCAACTTTTCCATCGACCGGGAGCGGGTGAACATCCCCGGCGAAGGAGGACAGGCGGAGCGGCTGGTCTTCGAAGGGAAGACGAAAGGGGGCCTGACCCTGCGCAAGGTGCTGACCTTCCAGCCGGATTCCTACGTGATCGGCTACGAACTTCAGGTGATCAACTACTCCCAGCAGACGCAGCTCTTAAGGGTGGTGAGCCTGCTCGGGGAAGGGCCGGACAGCGGCGGAGGAAAAGGCAACATCCGCTCCTTCTATGGCCCCATCTTCCGCGAGGACGGCTCGGTGGACACGGAAGACCCGGACGACGTGGGGGAAAGGCTGATTGTGCGCTCGCCCCAGTGGGTGGGCATCACGGCCAACTACTTCATCACCGCTGTGGCCCCCGAATCCCGCGTGGACCATGCCGAATTCCGCTCGCAAAAGCCCACGGGCACCCGCAAGGACGATTCCGTGGTGGCCTATTACGGGCTTGAACTGCCCGCCGTGCGCCTGCGTCCCGGCAACATGATCACGGGCAGCTCGCGGCTTTATTTCGGACCGAAGCAAATTCAGGAACTGGAGCGGTTCGGGAACGGTCTGGAAGACTCGATCCAGCAGACCTTCGACTGGCTGAGCCCCCTGGCCGCGGTGCTGCTGTGGATTCTGCACTGGTTTTACAGCTACACGGGCAACTACGGCGTTTCCATTGTCCTGCTCACCGTGGTGGTGCGGGTCACGCTGTTTCCCCTCACCTACAAGGGCATGGTCTCCATGAAGCGCATGTCCAAGCTTCAGCCCCGGATGAAGGCGATGCGGGAGAAGTACAAGGACAAAAAAGACAAAGAGAAGATGAACAAGGAGATGATGGATCTCTACAAGCGCCACAAGATCAACCCGCTCGGCGGCTGTCTGCCGATCCTGGTGCAGATGCCGATTTTCTTCGCGCTTTACAGCGCCCTGCTGAGCGCCATCGAACTGCGGCACGCCCCATTTATGTGGTGGATCGCCGATCTGTCGGCCATGGACCCGCTGTACATCACCCCCCTGTTGATGGGCGGCACCATGTTCCTTCAGCAGAGGCTCACCCCCACGGCCATGGACCCCACCCAGCAGAAGATTCTGATGTTCATGCCGTTGATTTTCATGGTCTTCATGTTCAGCTTTCCTTCGGGACTGGTGCTCTACTGGCTCACCAGCAACATCCTGTCCATCGTCCAGCAGCTCCTCATCAACCGGGTCACCGTGCCCGAGTTGGCCGAGCAGCAGAGCTAGGTACCGGAGGGCTAGTCCGGCTAAATTATTTGGTGAATAGTGGGGGGCCTTGCCCCCACACCCCCAGCAGGGGCCACAGGCTCCTGCACCCCAATTTAATTGCGAGAGTTGGCCCAAAGGCCAACTCTCGCCAGTAAGGGGGGCGCGGGGGACGCGTTCCCCCGTAAGCTGTTTTTTTTAGACAGAGCTTAGTCCTCTTCCCCGGAACCTTCACCGACGAATACCTTGAACCCGTCCTCGAGAATGCCCCGCAGGTGGGGATTGTTTTTGCGCTTGGCTTCGAGACAGAGGGGACAGGCGCAGGTGGAATAATGGGTCTTCTGGAACTTCTTGAACTTGAGCGCCGTCAGGTCCTTGCCGTCGTCCTGCATGTTCCGCAGCATCTTTTCGATGGGCTTCAGGGCGCGCTCCAGCAGGGCTTTTTTCCGGGGGTCTCTGCCGAACAACATCGGGGTCTCCATTGCTGAATTCGTGGGCCGGTAGGCCCGGCTGAGGCATGATTGCATCCCCGCCGGCAGGCGGCGGGGCCTCCGGGCACCACGGAGCAAGCGTAACACCCAGCGGAAACAACAGCCAGACGGCATGATGAAGTTACTCTCCGGAACGAAACTGGCCGAGGTGATCCAGCAGGAGCTGGCCCAGGGAGTGGCAGACCTGATCTCCGCGGGCCAGCCGCCGGCCATAGCGGTAATCCGGGTGGGCGAGGACGCGGCCACGGGCATCTACGTGCGCAACAAGGTGCGGACCGCCGAGGCTGTGGGCATGCGCTGTGAGGACGTTCATTTGCCGGCCTCCAGCTCCCAGGAGGAGTTGGAAGCGGCGGTGCAGCGGCTCAACCGCGACCCGGCCATTCACGGCTTCATCTGCCAGCTGCCCCTGCCCACCCACCTGGACGAGCAGCGCCTGCCCGAGTTGATAGACCCCCTCAAGGACGTGGACTGCTTCCATCCCTTCAACTTCGGCCTGATGGCCATGGGCAATCCGCGCTTTTTGCCCTGCACCCCGGCGGGCATTCTGGAGTTGCTGCGCCGCTACGAGATTCCCGTGGCCGGACGGCACGTGGTGGTGCTGGGTCGGAGCAACATCGTGGGGCGTCCGGTGGCCGTGATGCTGGGACAGAAGGGGGTTGATGCCACGGTGAGCCTGTGCCATTCCCGCTCAAAGGATGCCCGTTCCCTGACGCAACGGGCGGACATCCTGATCGCCGCCATCGGCCGGCCTGAATGGGTGAAGGCGGACATGGTCAAGGAAGGCGCGGTGGTGATTGACGTGGGCATCCATCAGGTGCCGGACCCCTCGCGCAAGCGGGGCTACCGCATCTGCGGGGACGTGGACACGGAAGGCCTGGAGGGGCGCGCCTCGGCCCTCACTCCCGTGCCGGGCGGCGTGGGGCCGATGACCATCACCATGCTGCTCAGGAACACCATCATGGCCGCGCGGCTTCAGCAGGCAATCCAGCCGCAGAAATAAAGGTGCGGACGCTCCGGGCAACGGAGCATTTCCCCCAATCGCAAAGCGGCAATTTGGGGCTTTGCATCTCCTACCCTCGGCCCTAAACTGTAACTATACGGCACAAACTCTGCGAATCCCGCCGCCAGGGCGGGGCAGGCGGGTGCGCGGCCCATTTGCGGAAAAAAATCGCGGGAAGAAGAATGCCGGGGAAAAGAATGAGTTTGGGAGGACGAATGGCCGGCACGAAGCAAACGACCCAACCGGACGGAAGGTGATGCCATGCGTGCGCTGCTGGTGGTGGACGTGCAGTACGACTTTTGTCCCGGCGGCTCCCTGGCCGTCACGGGCGGGGACCGGGTCTTGCCCATCATCAACGGCATCCGGAACGACTATCCGCTGGTGGTCTTCACCCAGGACTGGCACCCCGCCGATCACAAAAGCTTCGCCTCCAACAATCCAGGCACCAAGGTGGGGGAGTTCATCGAGCTGGGCGGGCAGCAGCAGATCATGTGGCCCGACCACTGTGTGCAGAATACCCACGGCGCCGAATTTCACAGCGGGCTGGACAAACGCCCGGAAGACCCGGTTGTGCGCAAGGGCGAGCTGAGCGAGGTGGACAGCTACAGCGGGTTCCTGGACAACGACCACCGGAACGAGACCGGCTTGCGCAAGCTGCTGGAGGACAAAGGGGTCGGCGAGGTGGACGTGGCCGGGCTGGCCACGGACTACTGCGTCAAATTCACCGTGCTGGACGCCCTCAAGTTCGGTCTCAAAGTGATGGTGCTAAGGGAAGGCTGCCGGGCGGTGAACCTGCAGCCGGGCGACGAAGACAAGGCGTACGAGGAAATGGCCGCCGCCGGGGCCACCGTGCGGTAGGGCCATCCCACTGGAAGCGGCCGGCACCGCCGCTCACGCCACGGCGGGCCATAGCCCGTAATCGGAGAGTCGGCGAACGGGATTGGGGGGCATGGGGGATTTTTTGAGGAAAGGCAGACAATGAACGTCCAAAACGCAGTTATTGAGGAACCGAAACGCGAAAAATCACTGGCTGAGGAAGCCCTGGACTATCACCACTTTCCGAGCAAGGGAAAAATAGAAATTCATCCCACCAAATCCACCGCCTCCCAGCACGACCTCGCCCTGGCCTATTCTCCGGGTGTGGCGGCACCGTGCATGGAAATTCACCGCAACCCCGAACTGGCCTACGAGTATACCATCAAGAGCAACCTGGTGGCGGTGATCTCCAACGGCACCGCGGTACTGGGGTTGGGCAACATCGGCGCCCTGGCCGCCAAACCGGTCATGGAAGGCAAGGCCGTGTTGTTCAAGAAGTTCGCCAATGTGGATGTATTCGACCTGGAGGTGGATGAAACCGATCCGGAACAGTTCGTCCGCATTGTCGAAAGCCTCGCGCCGACATTCGGAGGCATCAATCTGGAGGACATCAAGGCTCCGGAGTGCTTCTACATAGAGGCGGAGTTGAAGAAGCGGCTGGACATCCCGGTATTTCACGACGACCAGCACGGCACGGCGGTAATCGCCGGGGCAGGCCTGCTCAATGCCCTGGAACTGGTCGGAAAGGATATTGCCGGGGTCAAGGTGGTTTTTTCCGGCGCCGGGGCTTCAGCCATCAGCACCGCGCACTTCTTCATAGAATTGGGCATGGCGAAGGAGAACGTCGTGATGCTGGACAGCCGGGGCGTGATTTATCAGGGGCGGGACCCGGACATGGAGCCTCACAAGGAATTCTTTGCCTCGCAGACCGGTGCACGGACGCTGACGGATGCCATTGCCGAGTCAGACGTGTTCGTGGGGCTGTCGTGCCCCGACGTTCTAACCCCGGATATGCTGAACTCCATGGCGCCCCATCCGATAATCTTCGCCCTGGCCAATCCGGACCCGGAGATTGACTACGCCCTGGCCAAACAAACCCGCCCGGACGCCTTGATCGCCACCGGACGATCGGACTATCCGAATCAGATCAACAACGTGCTGGGATTTCCGTTCATATTCAGGGGCGCCCTGGACGTCCACGCGCGGGAGATCAACGAGGAGATGAAACTGGCTGCGGCCCTGGCCCTGGCCCGACTGGCCAAGGAGGAGCCGCCCCGGGAGGTGCTGGAGGCCTACGGCATGAGCGAGCTTGCCTTCGGGCCGGACTACCTGATTCCGAAACCGCTCGACCCGCGGGTCCTGCACACCGTTGCGCCCGCCGTGGCCGAGGCGGCGATCCGATCCGGGACGGCGCGCAAGCAGGATCTGGACATCGCCGCCTACCGGGAACAATTGGCCGGAGGATAGAGACCCCTGCCGGATGCCCGTCCGCGTCGGCGTTTGATCTAAAGGTATGGGGGCTGCTTGCCTCTCTCGGCGGGGCTGGGTGGGAACCAGCCCCCCAAAAGCGGCTCAGCCGCGCTCGAACACCGCGGCCAGCCCCTGGCCCCCGCCGATGCACATCGTCTCCAGGCCGTAGCGGCCGTCGCGCCGCTCCAGCTCATTGAGCAGGGTGGTCAGGATGCGCACACCCGTCGCGGCGATGGGATGGCCCAGGGAGATGCCGGAGCCGTTGACGTTGAGCTTGTCCGGCTCGTCCCAGTCCCACTCCTTCAACACCCCCAGCACCTGAGCGGCGAAGGCCTCGTTGAGTTCCACCAGCTGCATGTCCTTGAAGCTCAGGCCCGTGCGCTCGAACAGCCGCTTCACCGCCGGCACGGGCCCCAGCCCCATGGTGGCCGGATGACACCCGGCGGAGGCGAACCCGGTCACAAAGGCCTTGGCCTCCAACCCCAGTTCCTCCAGCTTGTCCTCGGCCACCACCAGGCAGGCCGCCGCGGCGTCGTTCTGCTGGCTGGCGTTGCCGGCGGTGACCGTGCCGTCCTTTTCCACGGCCCGCAGCTTGGTCAGCTGCTCCATGTCAAGGTCCGGGCGAATGCCCTCGTCCGCCTCGTAGGTCACGGGCTCGCCCTTGCGCTGGGGAACGCTGACGGGCACCACCTCTTGTGCAAACTTGCCGGCCTCCCAGGCTTCCTTGGCGCGCTGGTGGCTGCGCAGGGCGTACTCATCCTGAGCTTCGCGGGAGATGCCGTGCTTCTTGGCTATGTTCTCCGCGGTTTCGATCATGCCGGAGATGTAGCCGAAGCGCTCCTCGGGCGAGGCCTTTTCCCGCGCGCGCACCAGGCGGTCATGAAGCGTCACCGAGCCCATGCGCCCGCCCCAGCGAGTGTCGGTGGTGTAGTACTCCGCATTGCTCATGCTCTCCGCGCCCCCGGCCAGCACCACGTCCGCATTGCCCGTCTGCACCATCATCGCCGCGTTGATCACCGCCTGCAGGCCGGAGCCGCAGCGCCTGTCGAGCTGATAGCCGGGCACTTCCTGGGGCAGGCCGGCCTTCATGGCGGCGAAGCGGCCCAGGGCGGGGTTCTCCCCGTTGGGATAGCCCTGGCCGAAGATCACGTCGTCAATTCTGGCGGAGTCCAGACCGGTTTTTTCCACCACGGCGCTGATCACCACCGAGGCCAGATCGTCCGCGGTGAGGGCCTGCAGGCTGCCTCCGAATTTTCCCACGCCCGTGCGCAACGGGCTGACGATTGCCGCTCGTCTCATGGCCGATTCTCCTGATTGCGGGTTTTCCGGACTGTCGTTGAAAAAGACTGTCATTGAAGAAATAACGTGCCCGGCCCGGCGCTCATAGGCAGAGGCCAGGCACGGGCAACATGCCGGCTTAATCCGAGGTCTGCTCCGGGGCCAGCGCAGCCCCGGGCGCCCGTCCGCGATTGACCAGTCTGCCCAGCGCCACCGCGGGCACAAACATCACCAACCCCGCCACTTTGGAGCCCATTCCCGGGTTCTCGACCATAAAGCCACCAAATACCAGGTCCAGCCACTGATCGACAAAGGGAAGTCCCCACGGATAAGCAAGTAACAGCCCCGCAAATATGAGTAACAAACGCGCCGAAAGGGCCTGTCCATTGACGCCAAGTGGTCCAACCTTTACCAGGTAACCTTGTAGGCCCGAAGCGATCAGCGTTATGCCAAGCAGAGCCGTGCCGAACATGACCAGCACCTCCCACCACTCGCCATGAAAAATCAGGGCGGGGTTGAGCACGAAGAAGAAGGGCAGGAAATAGATGATGCTGCCCAGCCGCATGGCCTCAAGACCCGTGCGGATAGGGCTCGCGCCGGCCAGGCTGGCCGCGGCGAAGGCCCCCAGGGCCACCGGCGGCGTGATGAAAGAGACCATGCCCCAGTACAGGATGAACAGGTGCACCGCGAGCGGGTCAAGCCCCAGTTCCACCAGGGCCGGGGCCAGCACGATGGCCAGGAAGATGTAGGCCGCGGTGACCGTCATGCCCACGCCCAGGATGAAGCTGGTCAATGCGCCCATCAGCAGCAGCGGCACCACCTTTCCCCCGGCGAGGCGCACCAGATCACCGGAGAAGGTACCCGCCATGCCGGTCACCATCAGGCCCCCGATGATCAGGCCCACGGCGGCCAGGATGGCCACCAACTCGGCCAGCAGCCGGCCGTTGGCCTGCAGGTAGTCCAGGATGTTCTGGTTGCTGACCCGGATGTGCTTGGGCAGATAGCTCACCACCAGCAGCACAATGGTGGCGATGACCGGGGCCAGGATGGCCAGGTCCTGCGGCAGGAAGATGCTGCTCGCCACGAGGCCCAGGAAGACCAGCAGGGTGCCCCCCAGGATGTAAAACCAGGGCTCCTTATAGCTCAGCTTGCCGAACTGGCTCAAAGCCAGCAGCGCCGCGGTGGCGAAGAACGGGGCGTGGGCCTCGCGCTTCAGCCAGACCAGCAGATAGATCAGCAGGCAAAAGGCAAAAACGTAAAACCAGCCCTCCTTCAGGGTCTGCTTCGCCGAAGGCAACTCCTCCTTGGGCAGGCCCCGGATGCCGTTGCGGGCAGCGTAGGAATCTATCTGCACGAACAGCCCGTAAAAATACAGAACGGAGGGAATCACCGCCGCCCCGGCGACAGTGATGTAGGAGATGTCCAGGAAGGAGGCCATCACGAAAGCCGTGGCCCCCATCACCGGAGGCATCAGCAC
>CBDUSX010000095.1:0-9470 GCA_965369935.1 uncultured bacterium | reverse complement strand
TCGAGAACAACAATCTGGCCCTGGCCACGATAGCCTTCCAAAAGGCGATCAGCCTGGATGCGCACTGCAAGGAAGCCTATAAGGGGCTGGGAAACACCTATCTCCGCAAAGGAGGGCGCAGCAACACCGACCTGGCGCTGGAAAATTTCAAGCAGGCCTCGAAGCTGGATCCCTTTGACGAGTACATCTACGCGCTGACGGCGAAAATCTATGAAAGACTGAGAATGCTGAAAGAGGCCACCCTGGAGCGAAAGAAAATAATGATCGTCAAGACGCTGCAGACCGAGCCGAAAAATCCGATCGCCAACAACAACATGGGCATTCTCCTGCTGCAGCAGGAGCAAGTGGAACCAGCCATCAAGTACTTCGAGAGTTCCATCGCGGCCGACCCCGGCTACGACATCGCCTACCGCAACATGGCGGCAACTTATTACAAGCTGGGCATGGCGGAGTCCGGCGAGCAGAAGAAACGGGAGCATTTCGGCAAGTCCAGGGCCTTTGTGGGCAAGGCGCTGAATATTTCGCGCACCGTCTCGTCACTGCTGGTGTACGGAAAAATTCTGGTCGCCGAATCCCAGTTTGACGACGCGTTGACGATTTCCCAGGAAGTCGAGGTGATGGAACCTTCCAACAAAGCGGTATTCGCTTACAAGAGGCTGGTGCTGGAGAAGATGAACCGCACCGCGGATGCGCAGCAAGCGTTCGATTCCTACCAGGCCCTGGCGGACCAAACTCCGGACAGATGATGCCTTCGGGCGGCGGACAGTCTGCGGACCTGCCCTACTTTCCGCCGCGGGCCCTCTTTAGCATGGAAGCGTTTTCTTTTCCGGCGTCACCTTGTCCATGATCTCCCCCGCCATGGACGTTCGTTCCCCGGATTGGGCGGCCAAGGAAATCAGCGCCTCCTTGATCCTCGCGTAGGTTTCCAATTCGCGCGGACACGATTCGCAGTGTCCCAGGTGCCCCTTCAGTCTCAGCAGGGCCTTGCCTTCCAACTCCCCGTCAAAATAGGCCGAAAGGCTTGCGGCGAATTTTTCGCAGTTCTCACTCATCACAGTTTCCGATGCACGCGCTGAAATTGCCGGTTTTACCCGTTCCCGTTTATCGCGCCCGGGCTTTCCACCCCAGGCTATGCAATCCCCGCTCCACCTGCGAGACCGGAAAGGTGGGAAATTCCTCAGCCGGATCGCAGGAACTCCCCCGGCAATCCCGAAATCTCAGTACTGTAGATACAACGCCGCCCCGGCGGCTTTTGTTTCCTGCAAATGTTTCCCCGAAAGGTTTTCCGGGAAATGCGGACGCCCCCTATATTTGCCCGGAAGCCTGGTTGACCACGCCGCGCGGGGTCACCTCCCCGCGGAGGCCGTTTGTGAAATATCCGGCTTAGAGCCGGTTGATTCCGTTCAGGGCGGCCACGCGGTAGCACTCCGAATAGGTCGGGTAGTTGAACACGTTGTGGATGAAAAATTCGACCGTCCCCCCGAAGGCCATCGCCGTCTGCCCGATATGGATCAGATCGGTCGCGTAATCCCCCAGTATGTGTACGCCCAGCAGCTTCAGATCGTCCCTGTTGAAGAGCATTTTCAGGCGTCCGGTGGTGTTGCCGGCGATCTGGCCGCGGGCGATTTCCCGGTAGGTGGCCGATCCCACCTCATAGGGGATTTTCTGCTCGGTCAGGTACTGCTCGGTGGCGCCGACGGTGGATATTTCGGGAATGGTGTAGATGCCCGTCGGCAGCAGGTTGAAATTCGTGCCCTCGGCCAGGTCCGAGAAGGCATGCAGGGCGGCCAGCCGGCCCTGGTCCATCGCCGTCGCGGCGAGGCTGGGGTATCCGATCACGTCCCCGACCGCGTAGATGTGGGGCTGGGCGGTCTGGAAAAACTGGTTCACCTCCACCTGCTTCCGCGCATTGAGGGGCACCCCAAGCGCTTCCAGTCCCAAATCGTCCGTATTGCCCATTCTTCCGTTGGCGTACAGCAGGCAGTCGCTTTTCAGGATTTTTCCCGACTCCATGTGCGCGTAGACCAAATCGTCCTTGCACTCGACGGCGTTGAGGGTTTCCCCCAGCCGGATGCGGATGCCCTGCTCGCGCATCAGAAAAGCCAGCGCGTTGGATATTTCCCGGTCGAGAAAATCCAGCAACTCCTGGCGCGGATTCACCAGATTCACCTTTACGCCCAGGGGCGCGAAAATGGTCGCGTACTCGCAGCCGATCACCCCCGCCCCAATAATGGTGATGGTTTTTGGAATGTCGTGCAGGCCCAGAATGGTGTCGCTGTCCATCACGTCGGGATGGCTGAAATCAATCCACTCCGGCCGGTAGGGCCGCCCGCCGGTGGCGATCACAAAGTGCTCGGCCTCTATCTTTTCGCTGCTGTCCCCCGGGCAATCCACTTCAATTTGATGGGTGTCGGTGAACGCCGCGTCGCCCCGCAGGTACTCCACGTCGTTGCGTTTCAGGTTGTTCTCCAGGCGCTCCACCAGCGAAAGCGTGGCGTTGTGGCGCCGGTGCATCAGCCGGTCCACGGTCACGCCTTCTTCCAGTTTGACCGAAATGCCGAAAGTGGCGCGGGTTTTCATCAGGCTCAGGAAACGCACCGACTCGCGCAGGGTCTTGCTGGGGATGGTGCCGGTGTGCATGCAGCTTCCGCCGGGGCTGTCCATGCGTTCCACCATCAAGACGGACTTGTCCAGCTTGGCCGCCTGGATGGCCGCCTTTTCGCCGGCGGGACCGGACCCGATAACCACCATGTCGTATTTTCGCAACTGTCTCTCCCTGCCGGCCGCCGCTGGCTGGCCGCGTGGCGCGCATTCCAAGAATGCACCGTCCGGATTACCCGCAAATCTTTCTTCCGCCGCCTAGCGCCTCAGGCCTGCAACACCCGATGGACCGCCGCCACGGCCTGTTCCGCGTCCTGCCGGCTCACGTCCAGGTGGGTGACTGCCCTGGCCACGCCGCCGCCTGCATAACCGATCAATATTCCCTCGTCCTTCATCGCCGTCACGAATTGCTCCGTGGAAATTGTCGGGTGGGTGCAGGAGAAAAACAGCAGATTGGTCTCGGGCAGCCCCCTGGGCAGCTCCAGATGGGGATTCTCCTGAAAGCCCTCCGCCAGCAGGCGGGCGTTGGCATGGTCTTCGGCCAGCCGCGAAACGTTGTGCTTCAGGGCGTGGCGCGCCGCCGCGGCCAGGATTCCCGCCTGCCGCAGCCCCCCGCCGAACATTTTGCGGAAGCGCAGACAGCGGCTGACGAATTCCTTCGGCCCGTATATGATCGAACCCACCGGCGCTCCCAACCCCTTGGAAAAACAGAGGGTGCCCGAATCGAAACAACCCGCGATTTTGTCCGGCCGCACATCCAGAGCCACCGCAGCGTTGAGCACCCGCGCGCCGTCCAGATGCATGGCCACGCCCCGCTTCCGCGCCAGGGTGGACATGGCCTCCATATCCTTCAGGGGCGTCACCGCGCCGTTGGCCATGTTGTGGGTGTTTTCCATGCAAATCAGCCGGGTGGGCGCGTGATGGGGGTTTTCTCCGCTTTGAATGGAGTCCTCCACTTCTTTAACGTCCATGCTGCCGTTCGGGTTACCCACCGGCCGGTATTGTACGCCGGAAAGGGCGGCGCCGGCCCCGCTTTCCGCCCGTACGATGTGGGCCCAGGGATGGATGATCACCTCGTCGCCGGGCTGGGTGTGGGATTTCAGGCACAGTTGGTTGGCCATGGTTCCCGAAGCGACGAACAGCGCGGCCTCCTTGCCGAACATGCCGGCCACTTCCTCCTGCAAGGCGTTGATGGTGGGATCCTCGCCGTAAACGTCGTCGCCCACTTCCGCCTCGGCCATGGCCTTTCGCATGTCCGCATCCGGCCGGGTGACCGTGTCGCTTCGCAAGTCAATGATGCCGTTGTGCATGGCGCTTCTGAACTCGGTTGGAAATACGGGAGCTCTTCCCTATCTGGGCGGGAGCCGCGAAACCCGGCGGTAGGGGCATTCTCCCTCAATCACGGCCCGCCTCGCGGATTCGCATAAGTATCCCCGACCCGCCGAAAATAGCAAGGGGGCTGCCCCTTCGCGGGATCGGCGTTTACGCGTCCCCGCGATCCTGATAATCTGTGAGCATACGTTCCCGTGGCGGAGCGGGGATTTCCCCCCGAATCGCCTGCCCCTGCTCAGGATTACCGCCTTTGCGAAGCGCAGCCATGTTGCATCCGCTGGAAAAAACGCTGCTGAAGAACTTCCGGACGCGCCGCCTTGCCTCCGCAGGGGATTCGGGTCTCGTCGCCGTCAGCGGAGGCGCCGATTCCATGGCGCTGCTGCACATGCTGTGGGCGCTCCGGGAGCGGCTGTCCATCAAGCTGGAGGTCGTGCATTTCGACCACCGCCTGCGCAAGGAATCGGGCCGGGAAGCGGCGTGGGTGGCGGAGCGGGCGGAGGCGCTGGGGTTGCCCTTTCATCTGCACGGCACAGACGCCCTGCGGGAGCGCGGCTCCGGGGTGCAGGCCGCCGCGCGGGCCTGGCGGCAGGAGGAGTGCCGGAAGCTGATGGAGAAAGGCGGCCTGCAATGGGTGGCGACGGGGCACCACCTTGACGACCAGTCGGAAACCATTCTGCTCAAGCTGTTGCGCGGCTGCCACCTGGGCCAACTGCGGGGCATGGCCTGGCGGGACGGCCCGTTTATTCGGCCCTTGCTGAACCTGACCCATCAGGAACTGAAGACGTATCTTCGGAAACGGGGGGAGCAGTGGCTGGAAGACCCGTCCAACAGCGACCCCCACTACAAGCGCAACCGGGTGCGTCACGAGTTGCTGCCCCTGCTGAACGACCTGGCGGAGGGCGGCTTGACCCGGCGGCTGGATGCCCTGGCCACCCAATCCGAGGAGTTGCACAGCCTGCTGCGCGCCTTCCCGGCGCCCGAACAGAATCCGGCGGAGGGCGGGCCGCACTGGATTTCCGTGGCGGGACTGGAGCAGTTGCCGCCCCTGGCCGCCACGACGGCCCTGCACGGATTTGTGCAGGAGCGCGCGCCCGGCGTGCTGGAATTCAGCGCCGTGCAAAAGGCCGTGGCCCTGCTCGGATCGGGAAGGAGCGCCTGGGAATTGGACCTTTCCCTGGGCCGGCGGCTCAGCAGGCGCGGAGCGCGGCTGATCCTGGAAGACCGGACGGCGTCCACCCCGGAGATGGTTGTCCACAAGGCGGACGGGTGGTGCATCGAGGCGCCGGATACGCTACGGGTACATCTCCACGGCGGCGCCTGCGAAGCGCCGGAGGGGATGGCACTTTACAACGTCCCGGCAGGCGCCTCGCTGCTGGTGCGCCCCAGGGCGCAGGGGGACCGCTTTCATCCGCCATGGAAGACGGCCCCGGTAAAAGTGAAGGATTTCCTGCGGGATCAGCACATTGAGCTGTGGGAACGCGACAGGATGCCCTGCCTCGTGCTGGAAGGGCAGGTGATCGCCATTTACCCGCGGTTCGTGGCCAGGGGGTTCGAGCAGCCCGGCCCTGGGAGCACCCGGCTTTGTGTCGGTTTTACGCAACCTTGAGCGAAAGCATCGGCATACCGGCCGATTTGAACTTGAACCCGCATAGGATATAATAAATCCGAGTGATGTTCACCGCGAAGCAGGGGTGTTGGCCCACGGGGAACCTCGGAAAAATATTTCGCCCTCCGGGCGGCCCAACGTATTGAAAATTGTGCCACCGACAGGATATGTTGGTGTATCGGACAATTTTGCAGCAGAACATGATCTCTGAGCCCGGCAAAAGGGGCGGGCGCCGGCCCATAGCCATGGCCGCCTTCAGGCCAGTCCGCAGCCGTGCCGTTAACCGACAATCGGGAGTGAAGGGTTGAGCAATATTTACAAGAACCTGGGCATCTGGATTCTGATCGGGTTGGTGTTGTTTATCGTGTTTAATTTCATCAACTCCACACCCCGGAATTCCTCGCAGATATCCTTCACGGAATTCATGAGCAACGTCCAGGCCCACAAGGTGGACGAGGTCACGATCCGAGGCGGAGAAATCGCGGGAATCTACGACGACCGTTCCCAGTTCCAGACCTACGTTCCCGAATATTCGGAGTTCATCCCGTTCCTGCTGGAAAACGGCGTGCGCATCCGCGCCCAGAGTCCCACTCAGGGCGGCCTGCTGCTGGCGATCCTCAACAGCTGGTTTCCGATGCTGCTGATCATCGGCGTGTGGCTGTTCTTCATGCGCCAGGTGCAGGGGGGTGGCAACCAGGCCCTGAGCTTCGGGAAAATCCGCCCCCGCCACTTGGACGACAAAACCAATCCAATCACGTTCAAGGACGTGGCGGGCATTGACGAATCCAAGGAGGAGTTGGAGGAAATCGTCGAGTTTCTCCAGGATCCGCAAAAATTCGAGAGGCTGGGCGGCCAGATACCACGGGGGGTGCTGCTGATGGGCAGCCCCGGGACGGGCAAGACCCTGCTGGCCAAGGCCATCGCGGGCGAGGCCGGGGTGCCGTTCTTCAGCATCAGCGGCTCGGACTTCGTCGAAATGTTCGTGGGCGTGGGGGCCAGCCGCGTGCGCGACCTGTTTGACCAGGGCAAGAAGAACGCCCCCTGCATCATCTTCATTGACGAGATCGACGCGGTGGGCCGCTCCCGGGGCACCGGGCTGGGCGGCGGCCACGACGAGCGGGAGCAGACCCTCAATCAACTGCTGGTGGAAATGGACGGTTTCCAGCCCAACGAGGGCATTATCCTCATCGCCGCCACCAACCGGCCCGACGTGCTCGACCCGGCCCTGCTGCGCCCGGGCAGATTCGACCGGCACGTGGTGGTGCCGCTGCCCGACATTCACGGGCGCGAGCAAATCCTCAAGGTGCATACCAACCACGTGACACTCAATTCGGATGTGGACCTGACCGTGATCGCCAAGGGCACGCCCGGCTTCGCCGGGGCGGACCTGGCCAATCTGGTGAACGAGTCGGCGCTGTGGGCCGCCCGCCAGAACAAGCCCACCGTGGATCACGAGGACTTCGAGTTCGCCAAGGACAAGGTGATGATGGGCTCCGAACGGCGCAGCATCCTCATTCCGGAAGCGGAAAAGCGTGTCACCGCCTATCACGAGGCCGGGCATGCCCTGGTGGCGGTGTTGATCCCGGAGGTGGATCCGGTGCACAAGGTGACCATCATTCCCCGCGGACAGGCGCTCGGGCTGACCCAGTTGCTGCCCGAGGAGGACCGCCACAGCTACAACCGCAAGCAGTTGCTGGGGCAGATTTCCATGATGCTCGGGGGGCGGGCCGCCGAACAGATCACCTTCAACCAGTTCACCACGGGCGCCTCCAACGACATCAAGAAAGCCACCGAGCTGGCCCGGCGGATGGTGGTGCAGTGGGGCATGAGCGACAAGCTGGGACCTGTGGCCCTTTCCGACGGCCACGACAGCGTGTTTCTGGGCAGGGACCTCCTTCAGCACAAGCGCTATAGCCAGAATACGGCGAAGAAAATAGACCTGGAGGTGAGAAGCATCATCTCCAAGTGCTACGACCGCGCCATGAAGCTGCTCAAATCCCACAAGAAATCGCTGGTGTCGCTGGCCGAATCGCTGATCGAGCGGGAGACGGTGGACAGGGCGGAAATCCTGCGCATCGTGAAATCCCTGTCCAAGAAGCCGGCGACGGCATAAATCCCCGCCCGTGCGGGCAGACCGGACGTGCCGATGATCGATTATGTGCTGGAAGTATTGAGGTCGGTCAGGTTGCAAGACGCGATCGACATCGCTCTCCTCACGACCATCATCTATTGGCTCTTGCAACTCATCAAGGGCACGCGCACCATCCCCATTCTGCTCGGGCTGTCCATGCTGCTGGGCGCCTATGCCCTCTCCGGATTTCTGGGGCTGGCGGCCATCGGCTGGCTGATGGAAAACGTGTTCGGCTCCGCGGTGATCATCCTGGTGGTGCTGTTTCAGACGGACATCCGCAACGCCCTGGCGCGGCTGGGCATTTCCACCATGTTCCGGGAGCTTCCCGCCTCTGCCCGCATTGACCTGATCAATGAAGTGATGGATGCCGCCACCACCATGGCGGGAAAAAAGATCGGGGCCTCCATCGTGCTGGAAAGGGAGACGGGTCTGCGCAATTATATTGACCGCGGCAAGCGCATCATGGCCGAGCCGACGGCGGAGCTGCTGCTGTCCATCTTTCACACCTCCTCCCCGCTGCACGACGGAGCGGTCATCATTGACCGGGAGGGACGGCTGGCCGCGGCCCGCTGCATTCTGCCGCTGTCCTCGAACCTCCCCCGCAAGGGCCGGTTTACGGGAACGCGGCATCGCTCCGCGCTGGGCCTGGCCGAGGAAAGCGATGCGCTGGTGGTCATCGTGTCCGAGGAGCGGGGCAACATTTCCCTGGCGTACCGGGGCGCTCTGCTTCGGGACCTGGACCAAGCCCGGCTAAGGCGCACGATCGAGCAAATTTTACAAGGTGAAGAACTGGAAGATGCGATCTCCGAATCTCCTCCGCAAACTAAGACGGCGTGATGGCGACCCTGATCGTCGGGTGGGGCTGTTACATTCGCTGGTCACCAACAATCTCACGCTCAAGATCACCGCGCTGTTTCTCGCCGTTACCATGTGGGGTTTCGTCGCCTCGCAGCAGCGGGGGGAGTCCACCGAAATCCGGTTCACCGTGCCTTTGGTGCTGAAGAACATTCCCAAAGAACTGGAGGTGACCTCCCCGGTGGAGAATTCGGTGGGGGTGCTGGTGCGCGTACGGAGGGACCTGGCCAGGTCCGTCAATCCCAACCAGTTTCAGGTGGGCATTGACCTGCGCAACCAGCTTCCCGGCGCCTTCGAATACTCGCTCTCCGAAATCAACATCAGTTACGACAACAAGAGCCTGCCCGAGGGGGTGAGCGTGCTGCAGATCAGCCCGGCAACCGTGCCCCTGATGCTGGAGCCCACTTACGGAAAGAAAGTCACCATCAGGCCGCGCTTTTCGGGCGATCTGGCCAAGGGCTTCACCATAGATTCCATCAAGATCGCGCCTCCCCTGGTTGAGGTTCGCGGGCCGTTTTCCCACATCGAGGGATTGTTTTCCGTCCCCACGCGCCCCCTGGACGTGCAGGATTTAAAATCGGACGTGGAAATGCGCGTCGAGTTGGAACTGCCTCCCACCGTCCGGCTCAATTCCCCCGACGATGCGTTCTTCGTGGCCAAGATCACCGTGTCCAACAACCCGGCGCGGGTGCTGTTCCGGGATATTCCCATCACCTTCAAGAATCCCAGATTCTCCTACAAATCGAGCATCTCCATCCTCAACGTCCATCTGGAAGGGCCGAAGGACGTGATGGAAGATCTGCGCAAACAGGAGGTGTTCGCGGTGGTGGACCTCGCCAAGTATCCGCCCGGGGATTACCGCCGGCTGGCCCCCAAGATCGTCGTTCCCGATACGGTCAAGGTGCTGGAGCAATGGCCCTTCCTCGATTTGTTCGTGCTCAAGCA
>CBDUSX010000094.1:0-9486 GCA_965369935.1 uncultured bacterium | reverse complement strand
GATAGTTCTGGAAACACCGCCGATATGGGCGGGCAAGACCCATTGCAAGGGTTGCAGATCACGGAATGGTGAAGATGAGAGTATTCGAACTGGCCCGGGAACTGAATATTCCCGGCAAGGACCTGATTACCAAGATGAAGGCGATGGGGATGGCCGTTGATGGCAACTTCAACGTGCTCGATGAGAAGACCATCGTCCAGATCAAGGCCAAGATGCTCGAGCCGGTGAGCCGAGTCGAGGAAAAGGAAGCCGCCCCGGACGAAGCGGAAGGCGGTGAAGAGGAGGAGCAGCCCCGCAAGCGCCGCATCATCTCCGCCCGCCGTTCCAAGACGGTAACCAAGATTCAGGAATCGCTGGGCGTCTCCGGTCCGCTGCCGGAGGATCAGGAAACCCGTAGCGAGGTCACGCCAACGGAGCAGAGCGCGGAACAGATGCAGGCGGAGGCGGCCCCAATGCCTTCCGACGCCCCGGCCGAAGCGGGTGCCCCGGCCGAAGCGGGCGCCTCGGCCGAAGCGGGCGCCCCGGCCGAAGGGGCCGGCACCCCGCCGCAGGAGGCCGTGGCGCAGCCGGACATTGAGGACGACGAGGAAAGCACGGCGGGGCGCAAAGCCCAGCCGGAGCGGGAGCGCGTGCGGTGGCGGGAGGCGATGGAGCCGGACCAGATTCCCGACGACGATGCGTTCCTGAAGGACAATCCCAATATGTGGCGCGAAGCCCAGCCCACTCCGGCCAAGCCGGTGGTGACCGAGTACAATTACAGCAAGGAGTGGGTGCGGCCCTCCCGCACCAGACGCGGCGGGGGCAGGCGCGGCGGACGCGCCGTCAAGAGACCCGTGGTGCGGAACGGGGAAGAAAAGCACACATTCGGACCTCGCCGGAGAAAAATCCGCATCGGCCAGCAGATTACCGTGTCCAATCTGGCGGGGGCGCTGGGGGTGAAGGCCAACGAGATCATCAAAAAACTGATGGCCCTGGGGGTGATGGCCACCATCAACCAGCCCGTTGACGGGGCCACCGCGGAGTTGATCGCCGCGGAATTCGATATCGAAGTCGCGGTGGACACCACCAGTCTCGAGGATCTGGTGAAGGAAGAGGTGCCGGAAGCCGGCGAGTTGCGCCTCCGGCCGCCGATCGTGACCATCATGGGCCACGTGGACCATGGCAAGACCTCCCTGCTGGATTACATCCGCTCCAGCCAGATCACGGCCAGGGAATCCGGGGGCATCACCCAGCACATCGGGGCCTACCACGTGCGGGGTGAATCCGGCGAAACCGTGTTTCTCGACACGCCGGGCCACGAGGCCTTCACCAGCCTGCGGGCCCGCGGCGCGAACATCACCGACCTGGTGGTGCTGGTGGTGGCCGCGGATGACGGCGTGATGCCCCAGACCGTGGAGGCCATTGACCATGCCCGCGCCGCCGATGTACCCATCCTGGTCGCCATCAACAAGATAGACCGGCCGGGCGCGGACATTGACAAGATCAAGCGCCAACTGATGGAGCACAACCTGCTCGCCGAGGAATTCGGAGGGGAGACCGTGGTCGTGCCCGTCTCCGCCACAACCGGCGACGGCGTGCCGCAACTGCTGGAAATGATCCACCTGCAGGCCGAAATCATGGAGCTCAAGGCCACCTACGAGGGCCAGGCCCGGGGTTTCGTGATCGAGTCCAAGATGGATCATCGCCGCGGCCCGGTGGCCACCGTGATCGTCCAGCGGGGCACCCTCGACGTCGGTGACGATTTTGTGGCGGGCACCACCTTTGGCCGCGTGCGGGCCATTCTCGACGACCAGGGTCGGGCGGTGGAGCACTCCACGCCCAGCATCCCGGTGGAACTGTTCGGATTCTCCGAGCTGCCCCAGGCGGGGGATGAATTCGTGGTGATGGAAGAAGACAAGGCGGCCCGCCAGCTCGCCGAGGCGCGGCGCACCAAGCAGCAGGAGTCCGATGCCGGCATGCAGCGCCGCATGCATCTGGAGGATTTCATCCAGGGCGTCAGCCAGCAGGAGATGACCGTCCTCAATCTGGTGCTGAAAGCCGACACCCAAGGCTCCCTGGAAGCCCTGCGCGCCTCCCTGGACAGACAGGGCAACGAGACCGCCAAGGTGGAAATCCTGCGCGCCGGGGTGGGCGGGATTTCGGAAACCGACGTGTCCCTCGCGGCCACCACCAACGCAGTGGTGGTCGGCTTCAATGTCCGCGCGGACACCAAGGCCGAGGAGCAGTCCCGGTCGGAGGGCACGGAGATCAAGCTCTATACGGTCATCTACGACCTCATCAACGAGGTGCGCGCCGCCCTGCAAGGTCTGCTGAAGCCCATCGTGCGGGAGGAAGTGATCGGCCACGGGGAGGTGCGCGAGGTCTTCAGCGTGTCCAAGGAAGGCCAGGTGGCGGGCAGCTACATCAATGACGGACGGCTGGAGCGCAACGGCTTGGTGCGCCTGTACCGTGCCGACGTGCTCGTGCACAGCGGTACGCTGGATTCCCTCAGGCGCTTCAAGGACGACGTGCAGAACGTCCAGGCGGGCTACGAATGCGGGTTGCGCATCAGCAACTGCAAAGACATCCGGGTAGGCGACATGATCGAAGCCTACGTGGAGGTGGCGGAAACCCCGGTGCTGGAAGAGAGCGGGCGGGGCTGACGAGGGACTCGATGGCTGGCCGCAAGCTGGAACACCTGACCGAAGTTATCCGCCAGAAGCTGGGCACGATCCTCATCAAGGAAGCCAGCGACCCCCGGTTCAAATTCGTCACCATCACCGGCGTCGTCCTGTCCAAGGACATGTCCTCGGCCAGGGTGCAATTCTCCTGCCTGGACCAGAGCCTGGAGACCGGGGCGCTCACCGACTCGCTCAACCGCGCGGCCGGATTTTTTTCCCACACCCTGGGGCGCTCCCTGGAAACGCGCAGGACGCCGCGGCTTAGATTCTACTTTGATCCCGGCTTCGACCACGCCCAGGAAATAGACACCCTGCTGGCCGGAGTCAGGCCGCCGGAGGAATAGAGGGCAAGGTGCAAGGCGTAATCGTCCTCAACAAGCCGTCCGGAATAGTGTCCAACGGGGCCATGACGCGGCTGAAGCGCTTGCTGGGCGTCTCCAAGATGGGCTTTCTGGGCACGTTGGATCCCCTGGCCAGCGGCGTGCTGCCGGTGTTCGTGGGCAAGGCCACCAAGCTCATTCCCGTCTTCGAGGGGCTGGACAAGGAATACCGCGTGACCCTGAAGCTCGGCGAGCGAACGGACACCTTTGACGCCGAAGGCACAGTCGTCGAGCGGCGCGGGCTGGGCGGCCTCACGGCGGAGCAGGTGCGCGAAGCCGTGCTGGCCTTCGAGGGCGTGCAGGAGCAGGAAACGCCGGGCTATTCCGCCGCCAAGTTCAACGGCACTCCCGGCTACCACTTGGCGCGCCAGGGCCGCCCGGTGCCTGAGCGCAGGCGCACGGTGCGCTTCAGCGGGATCGGGATCGAGTCCGTCGAGCCGCCCGCCGTGGTCTTCCGCGTGAGTTGCAGCGCGGGCGCCTACATGCGCAGGCTGGCCGAAGACATCGGCCTGCGCACCGGGGTGGGAGCGCACGTGACCGCCCTGGAGCGATTGCGCTGCGGCAGCTTGTTTACTTTGGAAAATTCCATTACGCTGGTGGGTATTGAAAACGCTGTGGCAACAGGCGATTTGGAGTTTCTAAAGAACCCTGCCGGGTTCATGCCGGATTACCTGCCGGTCACCATTGACAAGGGTTTGGAAGACAAGCTGAAAAACGGCCAGCCCATTCCCCTCCTCTGCGACGCCGGCTCGGTGCCACCCGCTGCCAAAGTCAAGGTTCTACGCTCCTGTGGCACGTTGCTGGCCATAGGAGAAATCGGAGCAGCGGCGTCCTCAGGTGAGGACGTGCGGATGTTTCACCCCAGGAAGGTGTTGATTTAGGCCTCCGGGGCGGTTGGCGGCAAGGACAGCGTAGGCGCCCAAGGCGCCGCCACGGGGCGGCGCGCGGGGTATGGCACGGAATCTGATTAACGAAAACTGACGGCGCAACAGGCCGCGCCGTCCCGAACCGGCGAAATCATGCCGGATGAGGAGGGAGCAGGAGACAGATGCTGACGCTCGAGAAGAAGAAGGATATTATCGCCTCGCATCAGCGGAGCGACGGGGACACGGGATCTCCGGAGGTGCAGATCGCCATTCTGACGGAAAAGATCAAGTACCTGACGGAGCATTTCCAGACCCACAAGAAGGACCATCATTCCCGCCGAGGCCTGCTGAAAATGGTCAGCCAGCGCCGGCGCATGCTGGATTATCTCAACGCCAAGGATGTGAACCGTTACCGGGAGATCATCGGCAAACTGGAAATCCGAAGGTAGGCAAGCCGCCTGGACTTCAGGAATTTTTCCGGCCGTTATTTTTTAAAAATCAACGCGGGCATGAGGCCATCGTCGGTTTGGGATGCACAGGGAACTTTGGGCGCAGACCCGAAGTTCAGTTTGGATCCCAAAAAGATGAATGCTTAAAGCGGCGTCGCCTCTGCCTGTCTATAGCTGAAAGGCTGTTATGGATACGGTATCTGCAGAGGTAGGTGGACGCGAACTGATCTTCGAAACCGGGCACATGGCCCGTCAGGCCGGAGGCGCGGTGGTGATGCGCTACGGCGACACCATGGTGCTGGTCACGGCCACCTCGGACAAGCGAGAACAACCACCCCGCGGGTTTCTTCCCCTGGCGGTGCACTACGTGGAGAAGGCGTACGCCTCGGGGAAAATTCCCGGCGGCTTCTTCAAGCGGGAAGGCCGGCTCTCCGATCCGGAAACCCTGATCTCGCGGTTCATCGACCGCCCGATCCGGCCCCTGTTCCCGGACAACTACAACTTCGAAACCCAGGTCATCGCCACGGTGGTCAGCACAGACCACCTCAACGAGCCCGCCGTGGCCGCCATGACGGGCACTTCGGCGGCCCTGATGATCTCCGACATTCCCTTTGCCGGCCCCATCGCCGGGGTGCGGGTGGCCCGCGTGGACGGCGAGTTCATCGTCAATCCCTATCCCGAGCAGGCCGATGCAGGGGACGTGAACCTGATCGTCGCCGGCTCCAAGGATGCGATCCTGATGGTTGAGGGCGTTGCCTCCGAAGTGCCGGAGTCGGTGGCCCTGGAAGCCATCCTGTTCGGCCACAAGGCCATGCAGCCCCTCATCGCCGTCCAGGAGAAACTGCAAAAAGCCGCGGGCAAGGCCAAGCGGGTGGTGGTGCCGGTGAAAATCGACACCAAGCTCGTCAAGGACGTGGAGAAATTCTGCCAGGCCAAGCTGGCCAAGGCCCTGCAGGTGAAGGAGAAGATCGAGCGCTACGCGGCAATGGACGAGCTGGGCAAGGAGACCCTGGACAAATTCTACGATCCGGAAAAAGACGACGATTCGGTCGGCAAGACGGTGAAGGGAATTTACGGGGATTTGAAAAAGAGCATCATGCGCGAGCGCATCCTGAAAGACGGCGCGCGCGTGGACGGCCGCTCCACCACCGACGTGCGTCCCATCACCTGCGAGGTGGGGATATTGCCGCGCGCCCATGGCTCGGCCCTGTTCACCCGGGGGGAGACCCAGGCCCTGGTATCGGTGACCCTGGGAGACAAGCAAGACGAGCAGATGATTGACAATCTGGCCGGCCTCTCCTTCAAGAACTTTTTGTTTCATTACAACTTTCCTCCCTTCTCCGTGGGTGAGACCACCTTCCTCAGGGGGCCCGGGCGGCGCGAGATCGGCCATGGCTTTCTGGCGGAAAAGGCCGTCACGGCGCTTTTGCCCAAGAAGGAGCAGTTTCCCTACACCGTGCGCATCGTTTCGGAGATTCTGGAGTCCAACGGCTCCTCCTCCATGGCTTCGGTGTGCGGGGCGTCCCTGGCGATGATGGATGCCGGAGTGCCCATCAAGGCGCAGGTGGCGGGCATCGCCATGGGGCTGATCCAGGAGAAGAACAAGACCGCCATACTCTCCGATATCCTGGGGGACGAAGACCATCTGGGGGACATGGACTTCAAGGTGGCCGGCACCGAGGAAGGGATCACCGCCCTGCAGATGGACATCAAGATCAGCGGCATCACCAAGAAGGTGCTGGAGGCCGCCCTCAAGCAGGCCCGCGACGGGCGGTTGCACATCCTGGGCGTGATGAACGAGAGCCTCTCCTCCGCCCGCTCGGGTCTCTCCCGGTTCGCGCCGCGCTTCGTGGCCTACAAAATCTCCCGGGAGAAAATCCGCGACCTGATCGGCCCCGGAGGCAAGATGATCCGCAGCATCGTGGAAAAGACCGGCGCCAAGGTGGACGTGAACGACGACGGCGTGGTGGCCATCTCCAGCCGCGACCACATGGCGGTGGACGAGGCGCTGGAAATGATCAAGTCCATCACCCAGGAAATCGAAGTCGGCTCGGTCTATCACGGCCCGGTGAAGAAGGTGATGGACTTCGGCGCCTTCGTGGAGCTCACGCCGGGCACCGACGGCCTCGTCCACATCTCCCAACTGAAAGAGGAGCGGGTGGAGAACATCAATGAGGTCGTCAAGGAAGGGGACATGGTCACCGTGAAGGTGATCGGCTTTGACAAGCGGGGGAAACTCAAGCTGACCATGGTGATGAACTAGCCCGATCCGGTTGCCCCCGGGGCAGGTAACGGCCCCGGGGTGGAAACCTTGCACCCTGCCGCACCGTATCATCATACACGGGGCGCAAATCGGGCGCGCCGATTGACACCGCTTCGCCGCCAGGAAGAAAGCGCCACGGGCGCATTTTCCCTGGCCGCAAGGCGGAATTGAACAACGGCGGGTCACCACGATGGAAATTCTGGTAGTTGACGACGAAGGGCCGATTCTCTCCCTGTGGGAGCGCTTCATGGAGCGCTGGGGCTTTTCCGCCGACACGGCCCAGCATGGCCAGCAGGGGCTGGAGATGGCCCGCCGCAAGCATTACCCGCTGGTAATCACCGATCTGGCCATGCCCGTGCTTTCCGGCCAGGAGATGATCCAGGCCTTGAGGAAGGAGCAGCCCGAGGTGCAGTTCATCGTCACCACCGGCTACGGCACCATCGAACTGGCCGTGGAGATGATGAAAAGCGGCGTCCACGATTTCCTCACCAAGCCCATCAATTTCAATCATGCCGAGCAGGTCATCAGGAAATGCGTGGAGGCCATCGACGCCCACCAGGAAAATGTCCGCCTGCGCCGGAAAAACCGGGACCTGGAGGAACTGAACGAGCTGAAGGAGAAATTCATCGCGATCACGAGCCACGAGTTGCGCACCCCGGTGAGCGTGATCGGCAGCGTGGTGGAAATCCTGCGGCCCCAGTTGGCGGGGCAGGACACAGAAGAGCTGTTCTCCCTGATCTCCCGCTCCTCGGCGCAACTGGGCGAAATCGTGGCCCAGATGCACGAGTTGTCCGGCGTCAATTCCTCCGGGCCGGAACTGCGAATTGACCGGTTCAAGCTGCTGCCCCTGTGCCGGGAGATCGTGGAGGAGTTGCAATACGTGCTGGAGAGGCGCAAACATCGCATCGGGCTGGATTTTCCGGAGGGCATGGCCGTCACGGCGGACCGCCTCAAGTTCAAGAAAGTCGTGCGCGAGCTGCTGCAAAACGCCATCAAGTTCACCGAGGACGGTGGGGAAATCTCCGTGGCCGCTTCCGTTGACGATGGCAACCGGCTCAATTTTGCCGTATCGGACACAGGGATCGGCATCCCGCCGGAAAGTTTCGACAAGATTTTTTACCTGTTCTATGAAGTGGGGAACAGCCTGCACCATCATTCGTCCAAGGACGATTTCCTGGGAGGGGGCATGGGCGTGGGACTGTCCATTGTCAACGACATCGTAAAGGCCCATGCGGGCAAGGTGGAAGTGACGAGCGAAGTCGGCCGGGGCAGTTGCTTCAACGTGCAGATTCCGCAAGACCCCGCTTCTTACGATGCGTGAGCCCGCCCAAACCGTCGAACGGCACCTCTCATGGAAACCAAAGGCGCAGAGCGGCTGTTCCGGCGTTTGAATTACCGCTTCGCCGACCCTTCCCTTTTTCAGCAGGCGGTTTCCCACAAATCCTACGCCAACGAGAACCCTTCCCGGGTGGCCGGCGACAACGAGCGGCTGGAGTTTCTGGGGGATGCGGTGCTGGATTTCGTAATCAGCGAGCTCCTGATGGCACGCTTTCCCCATCTTGCCGAGGGTGAGCTTTCCAAACTGCGCGCGCACCTGGTCAGCGAGGTCGCCCTGGCGGGCGTCGCCAGGGAGCTGGATTTGGGCGCCTGCCTGCTGATGGGCAAGGGAGAAGCGAAATCCGGCGGCCGGGACAAGAACTCCCTTCTGGCCGACGCCCTGGAGGCCCTGTTCGCGGCCATCTATTTGGACAGCAGGGAGGCAAGCGGTTCCGCCGCCATCGGGGGGATCATCGAGACGCTGTTTGCCGGGCGCATCGAGGAGGCGGAACATTCCCTGCACTTCACCGACTACAAGACCGAACTACAAGAATTGGTGCAAAGCAGGTATAAAGATACTGTGGCCTACAGCATCCTTCGGGAGGCCGGGCCGGACCATGAAAAGCATTTCGAAGCCGCGGTCAGCTTCCAGAACCGCGAGCTCGGCAGGGGCGAGGGCGGCACCAAGAAACAGGCCGAACAGGCCGCGGCCAAATCCGCCCTGGACGCTTACCATCGAGGCAGCCTGAAATTCAGCCCATGAACGAAAAAGGCACGCGCATTCAAAAGGCCATCGCCCAGGCCGGCATCGCCTCGCGGCGGCAGGCCGAGCGGCTGATTCTCGCCGGCCGGGTGAAGGTCAACGGACAGGTGGTGGATCAGCCGGGGACCTGCGTCGTGCCGGGCAGGGACGAGGTGGAAGTGGAGGGACGCCTCCTGCGCTGGGAGGGCGCGCCCCGGCGGGAAGTATGGGCGCTGTACAAGCCGAAGCGCTGCGTGACCACCCTTTCCGACCCCCAGGAACGGGCGACGGTGAAGGACCACTATCCGCGCACCAGGGCGCGGCTGGTGCCCGTGGGCAGGCTGGACTATGACGCGGAGGGGTTGCTTTTGCTCACCAATGACGGCGAGCTGGCCAACCGGATCGCCCACCCTTCCTTTTCCGTGCCCAAAACCTACCTGGTCAAGCTGAAGGGCCGCCTCGGGGAGGACGCCCTGGCCAAACTGCGTGCCGGGCCGGATATGGGGGGCCGGCGGCGGCGGCCGGTGAAGGCCCGCGTGCTCCATAATCTCAACGACAAGACCTGGGTGGAAGTGACGCTCAAGGAAGGCATCCAGCATCACATCAAGAAAATGTTCGCGAAACTCGGCCATAGGGTATTAAAAATCAAACGATATCAGATAGGTACGGTGGCGCTGGAAGATCTGGGCCCCGGTCAGTCGCGCCGGCTGAGCGAGGAGGAAATCTCCGGGCTGCTGAAGAGCGGAGGCAAGCCCCCGCGGGCGGAGGCAGGGGCGCGGGCTTCCTGACAGGCCCAACGATAAGGGCGC
>CBDUSX010000093.1:0-9524 GCA_965369935.1 uncultured bacterium | reverse complement strand
CGGCTCTGAACCGGTGCCCTTGAAAGAAATCGGCATGCGCTTAAGGCATCGCCGGAACCCCCGAACACGGCTGACGACCTATGAGCAAGACCCGTTCCACAGCCTCCATGGTTGAGCCCGCGCGCTTCGACACCATCGAGGACGCTATCGCGGATATCCGCCAGGGAAAGTTGATCATCCTGGTGGACGATGAGGATCGCGAAAACGAGGGCGATCTGGTGTGCGCCGCGGAAAAGGTAACGCCGGCAATCATCAACTTCATGGCCACCCACGCCCGCGGGCTGATCTGCATGCCCCTGGACCCCAAGATCGCCGACCGGCTGGAACTGCCGCTGATGGTGGAGCATAACCGGGAACGGATGGGCACCAACTTCACCGTCAGCGTGGAGGCCGCCGAGGGCGTGACCACCGGCATCTCCGCGGCCGACCGCGCCCACACCGTCCTCACCGCGGTGCGGGAGGATTCCTCGCCCAGGGACCTGGTTTCTCCGGGGCACGTATTTCCCCTGCGCGCCAAGCGGGGCGGGGTGCTGGTGCGCGCCGGGCAGACGGAAGGCTCGGTGGACCTGGCCGGGATGGCCGGCCTGAAGCGGGCCGGGGTGATCTGCGAAATCATGGACGACGACGGCACGATGGCCCGTTATCCGCGCCTGCGCAGGTTCGCCGACGAGCACAAGATCAGGATGGTCACCATCGAAGACCTGATCGCCTACCGCAAGTCCAAGGAAGTGCTGATCAAGCGCATGGTGGAGGCCGAGCTTCCCACCGACGTCAGCAAGGACTTCCGGGTGATCGGCTTTCAGAACGTCCACACGGACGACGACTACATCGCCCTGGTGATGGGCGCATGGAAGGAAAAGGAGCCCGTGCTGGTGCGCGTCCACTCCCAGTGCCTGACCGGGGACGTGTTTCATTCCACCCGCTGCGACTGCGGGGCGCAGCTTCACGCGGCCATGGCCATCGTGGCGGAGCGGGGCAAGGGCGTGATCCTGTACCTGCCCCAGGAGGGGCGGGGCATCGGGCTCATCAACAAGCTGAAGGCCTACAAGCTGCAGGACGAAGGGGCTGATACGGTGGAGGCCAACCACCGCCTGGGATTCAAGGAAGACTTAAGGGACTATGGCATCGGCGCGCAGATTCTGAACGATCTGGGCGTGCGCAAGATGCGACTGATCACCAACAATCCACGCAAAATCGTCGGCCTGGCCGGCCATCAGCTCGAACTGGTGGAGCGGGTGCCCCTGCAGATGCCGACCTCCCTTGAGAACAGGAAATATCTGCTTGCGAAAAAGAACAAGCTGGGCCACCTTCTGAACATTGAAAATTGACCCCGCGCCGCAAGGGTGGGCAGGCCCTGGGTCCTCCGGCGCAGCGGCGGCGGTGCAATGCCCCCTTGGCGGCGGCCGGGCACCTACGGCCATCCGCGCCGAGGCGCCCAGCGAAACGATGGGGCGGTTGCAAGAGAGTTGGGCGGTATGGGCAAAAAAGAGGGCACGCTTTCGGCTTCCGGCCTCAAGCTGGCGATTCTCGTTTCCCGCTTTAACAGCTTCATCACCGACCGGCTGCTGGAGGGAGCGGTGAACACCTACACCAAGCAGGGGGGCAGGATGGAAGACCTTGACGTGGTGCACGTCCCTGGCGCGTTCGAAATGCCCGTGGCCGCGAAGAAGCTGGCCGCCCAGGGCAAATACGACGCCATGGTGGCGCTGGCCGCGGTGGTGCGGGGCGCCACGCCCCATTTCGAATACGTTTCCTCCGCCACCACTTCCGGCATATCCTCCGTGGCGCTGGAATTCGGCATCCCCATCGGCTTCGGTGTGTTAACCACCGAGACCGTGGAGCAAGCCATCGAGCGCGCCGGCTCCAAGAGCGGCAACAAGGGCTCGGAAGCGGCGATGTCGGCTATTGAAATGGCGAACCTTCTCAAGGACCTGGGTTGATGATGAATTTTTTGCAATTACGGAGGCTGCACGGAATCGTGTTGCTGACCATGTTGGTGGCGCTGGCCGGCTGCAGTCCTTTTGGCAGCCCGGCCCGCCCGGTATTTCAGGAAGTGCTCCTGCAGGGGGAAGGCTCTGACAAAATCCTGCTGATAGACATTGACGGCGTCATTTCCAACCGCCCCTTCCTCGTACCCAATCTCGGCATCATTCCGGGCATGGTGGGGCGGGTGCGCCAGGAACTGGAACTCGCCTTTGACGATCCGCTCATCCGGGGAATCCTGCTGCGCATCAATTCCCCCGGCGGCACCCTCACCGCCAGCGACATCATCTACCATTCCCTGATGGAGTTCAAAAAGAGCAAGAAGGTCAAGATCGTCGCGGCCCTGGGAGACATCGCGGCCTCCGGCGGGCTGTACGTGGCCATGGCCGCCGACGAGATTGTCGCCCATCCCACCACGCTCACCGGCAGCATCGGCGTGATCATGCCTCACATTGACCTGTCCGGCGTGATGAAACGGGTGGGCATCAAGTCCGATCCCATCAAGTCCGGGAAATTCAAGGACATTGATTCGGAGTTCCGCCCGCGCACGGAAGAAGAACGCAAGATGCTGCAGCAGTTGATTGACCATCAGCACAAGAAATTCGTCTCCGCCATCCGCACGGGGCGCAAGAAGATGAGCAAGAGTCAGGTGGATGCCATCGCGGACGGACGGCTGCTCAGCGCGGAAAGCGCCAAAAAAGCAGGGCTGGTGGACGATATCGGCTACCTGGACAATGCCTACAAGAGAATCAGCCGCCTCAGCGGCTTCCCCACCAACCGGCTGATCCGTTATGCCAACTCCTGGATGACGGGGAGCAATATCTACAGCAACGTCTTTCCCATCGAACTCAACCAGTACTAGGGACGCGGCCCGTTATGCCCCCATCATCGGCGGGGCGGCGGGCTATTCGGGCACCGGCTCCGCATAGCAGCGGCAGTGGGCGTCCATGCCCGGGTGGCCGCGCTCCCCGGTGCGGGCGTTGACGAGCGGGGGATCGTCCCAGCGAAATTTCCTGCCGTTGAGCCGCAGGTGATCCGGGCGGGTGCGCCCCAGGTCTTTGGGCGCAATGCGCCAGACGTAATGGGTGGTGGCTCCGCGGGCGGCCTCCCCCTTTCCCCCATTTACGACGCTGCCGGCGCCGGCGGCGGCGCCGGATTGCCGCTTCCGATACCTGGGCGCCCGCACCCGCCATTTCGCCTCAACGGCCATCGCGCCTGATCCCCCGTAACCTGCGCTTATTGATTCCCGCGGGCGCGCTTCCGCCACTTCAGATGCTGCGCGAAGAACGCCTTCACCTCCCTCGCGGCGTCCTTGGCCGCAACCCGGTCGTACTCGATGTGGTGTCCCAGGTATTCGATGCTACGCTTCCGCTTCGCGTCGAAACCATGGTGGGCGCCTGCATATACTTTCAAATTCACCGGCCCCCCGCCGGCCCGGCTTTTGGGCGCCATCGTCTTGCAGCGGGCGGCGAACGTCCAGTCGTCGCTCTCCCCGATCAGGATCAGCAGCGGGGCATAAAAGATGCGCCCGGAGCGCGGGCAGCGCGGATACATGGCCACCGCCGCCCCAAAACGCGCCGCCGTATCTCCCGGCAGCGGATGAATGCGCTTGTCCTGCTCCCCCCGCATGGCGTACATCAGGGTCCCACCGCCGTGGGACCATCCCATGGCCCCCACCCGCCCCGCATGCACGAAGGGCAGCCCTTGCAGAAATTGCAGGGCGCCGTATGCATCGCGGTCCCGGGTGGAGGAATTTGTGATGCCGTGGTTTTCTCCCCTGCGGCAGATGTTCCGCACCCCCCTCGGCGTCAGGCTGTCCGGGATCAGCACCACGTAACCCCAGCGCAGGAACCGCCTGGCCCAGTGCCGCTCCCGCCGTTTGAAGGTGCGGTGAAAACCGCCGCAGCCATGGAGGAACACCACCGCTGGAAAGGGGCCCGCCCCCTCGGGCCTGAACAAATAACCGGAAATCTTGTCCGAATCCTTTGGCCAGGACGGGTCCCTGGGCGCTTCGCTGCGGAACTCTACCAGGTGGGCGGGGTCCAGAGCGGCGTCGGCCGCCCGGCCCCAAGGCGCGAGGGCGGCAAGGCAGCCTAGCAGCAGGCCGCAGGACGCCAACCGGCAACCTAGGATATGACGGTTGCGGATGCCCCTCATCGCTTCCGTTCCCGATCGGGCGGCAAAAAACGCGTCATGCCGGCGCGGGGCGGAAGGCGCCCCTGTCCGCGGATGCTGCCAGTTCGCCCTGCATGGCGTCCGCCCCGGGCGCGAGCAGCCTCACCGGCAGCAGGCGGTTGCGCAGGGCGGAGCCCCCGGCGCCGGGCACCTCCACCCGGATGTAGTTGTCCGTCAGGCCCTTCGCCGCATCGGCGCGTCCCTGCTCGAACAGCACCGTGCGCACCTGGCCCCGGAAAGATTCCTGAAACGCCCGCTGCTTCTCCGCGCTCAGGTTCTGCAACACCGCCGCGCGGCGGCGGCGCGTCCCGGCGGGCACCTTGCCCGGCAGGCGTACCGCGGGCGTGCCCGCACGCTCGGAATAGGGAAAGACGTGGAAGTAAGCGAAAGGCAACGCCGCCAGCAGGCCATGGGTGTCCTGGAAGGCATCGTCGTCCTCGCCGGGAAATCCCACCAGCACGTCCGTGCCCAGGCACAGCCCCGGCACCCTTTTCAGAGCCGCCTCGGCGAAGCCCCGCCAGGCCGCGGGCCCGTAGCGCCGGCGCATCGCCTTCAGCACGGTGGCGGAGCCCGATTGCAGCGGCAGGTGCAGGAAGGGCAAAAGTCCATGCCCGCCGTCGGCCATCCGTTCCAGCAGTCCCTCGGCGGCGGTGGTGGGCTCGATGGAACTGATGCGAATGCGGGCCAGCCCCCCGATGTCATTGAGCCGGTCCACCACTTCCACCAGGGTTGCGCCCCCTTCGGCGTAGGTGCCCAGGTTGACCCCGGTCAGCACGACTTCCTGCACTCCGGCGGCGGCGAGGGCCCGCGCTTCGGCCAGCAGATTTTCCAGCGCCCGCGCCCGCGCCCGTCCCCGCGCGGCGGGAATGATGCAGAAGGTGCACATGAAATCGCAGCCGTCCTGAATTTTCAGGGAGGCCCGGGTCCGCCCGTCCACGGCGGCAAAGGTGTCCATCGTGAAGGGCTGGCGCGAAATGCGGGGCCGTTCCACCAGCGGCGCTCCGCCCGCCTCCAGCCGGGGCAGGTAGGCAGCCACGTTCATCTTGTCCCGATTGCCGAGAATCAGGTCCGCGATGCCCAGCCCGGCCAGCCGATCCCCCTGGGTCTGCGCGTAGCAGCCCAGCAGGGCCAGCCGTGCTTGCGGATAACGGCGCCGCACGGCCTTTAGCGCCTGGCGCGATTTGGCGTCGCTACGGGCGGTCACCGTGCAGGAGTTGAGCACGCACACCTCCGCCTCTTCTCCCCAGGGCACGATTTCATACCCCGCGTTTTCCAGGCTGCGCCTGATGGCCGCGCTCTCCGCCTGATTGAGCCGGCAACCCAGGGTGTGCAGCGCCGCCCTCCGGGGGGTCTGATTTTCAAGGTTCTGTTTCATGCTCGCGTCTAGTTCCTGTCGGCGTCCACGCTCACGGACGGATGATATTCGTCCTCCGCCCAATGAGGCGGGTTTTCGAGAACGTATTTTCTGATCTGATGGAGGTCATCCGCATTGCGAACGATGTGTTCATAATAATTGCGTTGCCAGACCGGACGGCCGCCCTTGTCACGAGTTGCATTAATCCGTTTGGTGGAAACAGTTTTAAAAGCCCCGATTAATCGGCCAAGGGGCTTCCGTTGATTCGGGGATTCGTTCGTAGGGGCGGTTCGTGAACCGCCCGTACTATGGTTTTCACCTATCACAAGAATTCCATGGATATGGTTCGGCATAACAACCCATTCATCCATTTCCACATAGGGATATTGCCACGACAACTATTTCCAACTCTCTGCCACAATTCGGCCAAATGCGTTCAACTGCATTTCTCCGCTGGCCACATCTCCGAAGAGGCAAACCCGGCCATGTGCGCACACGGTAACGAAATAATACCCTGGAGATGCGTAATCATATTCTCGCAGGCGGATTGAGCGGCGTTTCGGTTGTATAGGTTCGGACAACGGCTGGTTCGCCCAAAGGAAGCAAGGGCGGTTCGCGAACCGCCCCTACGATGATCTCGAAGAACGGAGTTGTTCACCCCGATATTTCGCCCCAACGATTACCTATCAACTGCCATAGCAGATGGCCGGAACGCTTCGATCAAATGACCGAAGGAAAAGCCGTTACCGTCAAACGCTCGTCACCTTAATGAATTCAACCATACGTCAATCGGGCAATGTTGAAAACCGGATGCCACGGTAGAGCCCGGCGCATCAAGATCACGGCGGGGCAACCGGCGGAGGTGCGCCGCCGCGCCTATTGCGCTCCAGGGGCGGAGACCGTATGCTCAGAATCAGGATCGGGGCCGCCGGATTCATTGCCAGGCCCCGCGCAAAGTCCATTGGATGGACGCCATGCAGCAACACGCCATGCCAGCTTCCGAGGCTCCCCCCATCCCTGCGGCCTCGCCGCGGGCGGCGCAATTCAAACATAACCCCGTACTGCTGGACGAGGTGCTGGCCCTGGCGCCCGCGACGCCGCGCCTGCTGGCCGACGCCACCGTGGGAGGCGGAGGCCATGCCCTGGCCCTGCTGGAGCGCTTTCCCGAGGCCGAACTGTTCGCCTGCGACCGTGACCCCGAGGCCGTGGCCGCGGCGCGTCTGGCCCTGGCGCCCCATGCCTCCCGCACCCTGGTCAAGCAGGCGGTTTTCTCCGAAATCCACCGGCACCTGCTGGTGGAGTCCGTGGATTTTCTGCTGGCCGACCTGGGCGTCTCCTCACCACAACTGGAAGATGCCGGGCGCGGCTTTTCCTTCACCCGGGACGGTCCCCTGGACATGCGCATGGAGCCGAAATCCGGCCACCCCACGGCGGCGGAGCTTGTCAATACCGCCGATGCGGAGCGCCTGAAGGACATCTTTTTCCGCTTCGGGGAGGAACGCTTCGCGCCGCGCATCGCGCACGCCGTGGCCGCCGCCCGGGCCAAGGCGCCCATCGAAACAACGGGGGAGTTGGCCGCGCTGGTGGCCGGCGCCGTGCCTGCGCGCTTCCACCGCAAGGGGCACCATCCGGCGACCAAGGTTTTTCAGGCGCTGCGCATTGCGGTGAACGGCGAGCTGACGGAACTGGAAGTCTTGCTGGATCACGCCCTGCACCTGCTGCGGCCCGGCGGGCGGATTGCGGTGATATCCTTCCATTCCCTGGAGGACCGGCTGGTCAAGACCGCCTTCAACCGCTGGGAAAAGCCGTGCACCTGCCCGCCCCACATGCCCAAATGCATCTGCGGCAAAACCCCCGCCGGCGTGCGCGTCACCCGCAAGCCCGTGACGGCGGGCCCGGCGGAGAGCGACCGCAACCCGCGCAGCCGCAGCGCCAAGCTGAGAGCATTCGAGAAGCGATGAGGGACCTGCGCCTGTTGAGCCTGTTCAGGGCGCGCTCGCGCGCCGCATCGTCCATGGCGCTGCTCGTCTTCTGCGCCGCGGTGCTCACCATCGGCGCGGTGTTCTTCCTTTGGCAGCGCTATCAATTCATCCGGCTGGGCTTCGACGTGTCCGGGCTGCGCCGGCAAAAGACCGCCCTGGAGGAAAGCATCGAGCCGCTGGAACTGGAAGTGGATTACCTCTCGCGGCTGGAGCGCATCGAGGCCCTGGCCACGGGCCGGCTGGGCATGCGCGCCCCCCGCGCCACCCAGGTAAGATCCTTGAGCCCCCATGAAGCGCCTGAGCTTTCATCTCGATAATCCGCTGCCCAAGCGCTTCCGCAGCTTCCGCTCCCGCGTGCTGCTGGTGGCCGCCATGCTGTCGCTGTGGGGAGGAGCCCTGATCTGGCGGGCCCTGGACCTGCAGGTGTTGCAGCACGCCTCCCTGGCCGGGATGGCGCAGCGGCAATCCCAGCGCATTATCAAGGTCAAGGGCAAGCGCGGCGCGATCCTGGACGCCCACGGCGGGCGGCTGGCCGCCTCCCTGAGGGCGGAGTCCTTCTATGCCCATCCCTCCGCGGTGACCCGGCCGGCCTGGGCCGCGCAACAACTGGCCCGGGCGCTCTCCCTGCCGCAGGAGGAACTGGAGGCGCGGCTGAGCTCCCGGCGGGCGTTCGTGTGGCTGAAGCGCCAGGTCACCTATCAGGAGGCCCAGGCGGTGCGGGCGCTGGGGCTGGAAGGGGTGGGCGCGATCTGGGAATACCGGCGCGTCTATCCGGGGCGGCAGCTGGCCGCCTCCCTGCTGGGCTTCACCGGGGTGGATACCCAGGGGCTGGAGGGGCTGGAATACGCCTACGACTCCTACCTGCGCGGCGCCGAGCGCACCAAGGTGGTCGAGGTGGACGCCCTGGGGCGAACCTATTTGCGCGCCGGCGGGGGCTTCCTCACCGGCGGGGGCAGCCTGCAACTGACCATCCACCCGGCCATCCAGTATCTCGCCGAAGCGGAGCTGGCCCGGGCCGTGGAGCAGTGGGAGGCCAAGGTGGGCATCGCCATCGTGCTGCGCAGCCGCACGGGAGAAATCCTCGCCATGGCCCAGGCCCCGGGATTCAACCCCAACTCCTACCAGGGCTTCGACAAGAGCAGCTACTTCAACCGCGCCGTCACCAGCGGATATGAACCCGGCTCGACCTTCAAGGTGATCACCACCGCAATCGCCCTGGACTCCGGGGCGGTGCGTCCGGACTCCCTGTTTTTCTGCGAGCAGGGGCTGTTCGAGCACTTCGACAGCCTGATCCACGACACCAAGCCTTACGGCTGGCTGACCCTGGCGCGGGTGATCCAGGTGTCCTCCAACATCTGCGCGGCCAAGGTGGGCATGTCCATGCCGGTGGGGGTGTTCCACGAGTACATCACCCGCTTCGGCTTCGGCAGCCGGCTGGGGCTGTTCGCCGCGCCCGGTGGGCGGCGCCTGGCCGCCGAGGCGGAGGGCTATGCGCTGCCGGCGAAGCGCTGGACGCCGGTGGATCACGCGGCCATCTCCTTCGGTCACGGCATCCTGGTCTCGCCGCTGCAACTGACCATGGCCGTCAACGCCATCGCCACCGGCGGGCGCAAGCTGAAGCCGATCCTGGTCAGGGAAATCCGGGACGCCACGGGCCGCGTGATCGAGCGCCAGCTTCCCACGGTGCTGGGCCGGGTGATCTCCGAGCGCACGGCCAGGGTGGTGAGGGATTTCATGGTGGGGGTGGTCGGCCCCGAGGGCACGGGCAAGCGCGCGGCCATGGCCGGCTATCCGGTGGCGGGCAAGACGGGCACCACGGAAAAGTACGACATCAAGGCCCGCGGCTATTCCAAGACCCGGCTCATCGCCAGCTTCGTGGGCTTCGTGCCCGCCGATGCGCCGGAACTGACCATCCTGGTGCTGGTGGAGGAGCCGGCCCGCGGCCGCTTCGGCGGCGTGGTGGCCGCGCCCGTATTCCGCAACATCGCCGCCCGCGCCCTGCCCCTGCTGGGGGTGTGGCCCCGCGGCAA
>CBDUSX010000092.1:0-9548 GCA_965369935.1 uncultured bacterium | reverse complement strand
GGCGGGTGCTGCGGGACGGCGGCCAGTTCATCTTTACCGACCTGATGCAGGCGGACGACTGCCCCGGGGAAGTATTGCAGCCCATCCTGGAGCGGCTGCTGCTGGAAAACATGGCTTCGCCCGGTTTTTATCTCGCCTCCGCCGCCGAACGTGGGTTCGTGGGCACGGATTACGAGGAACTCACCCCCCACCTCGCCACCCATTACGCCAAAACACTGGAAGACATGGAGTTCCTGGCCGCCCACAACGGCAACGTGCTGGACAGGGCCTACGTGGAGCGGGCCCGTACCGGCTTGCGCCGCTGGGTGGAAGGCGGCGACGCCGGCCACCTTGCCTGGGGGGTTTTTCACTTTCGCGCGGGGCGGGGCTGAAGAACAAATAACCGCGTACAGGCCGGCGAATCCTCGCGCTCGGCGGCGGCCCGGAAGCCGGCATGCCCGGGCGCTTCCGTCCTCGCGGTGCTGGGGGGAGTTTGAAGAATTCCGGTTTATATACCGCCTGCCTTAGCGCATCAGGGAGGCGTTGATTTCGTCCAGGGCTTCCTTGGAGGGCCTGAGCTTGTCTTCCGAGAGCATGGACAGCGGCTCTTCGGTCAGGTTTTCCTGCTCGGCGAAGCTGGGCTTGTCCTCATCTATATATATGAGGCCGGTGAGGAACTTGCCTTCGTCGCGGGCCTTCTCCAGCAGGGCCATGGCCTGCATGCGGTCGGTGGGGTCGTGGTCCTTCAGCTTGTGCAGGTTGATGATGCCGCCGTTGTGCATGCGCACCCGGAAGTCCGAGCCCTCCTCGTAGTCCGCCTCGATGGGCTGGAAGTCGGGAATGAACCCCACCTCGTTGAGCGCGTCCCGGTGCTCGCGGATGTGCTTGAGGCTCTTGGTGGAGCCCTCGTGGTCGTTGAAGGTCACGCAGGGCGAGAGCACGTCCAGGATGGCGGTGCCGTTGTGGCTCATGGCCGCCTCGATCAGCGGCGCCAACTGCTTGCGGTCGCCGGAAAAGCTGCGCGCCACGTAGGTGGCTCCCATCAGAATGGCCAGGGACGCCAAGTCAATCGCCTCCCACGGATTTTCCCAGCCCTTCTTGGCCTTGGAGCCCTGATCCGCCGTGGCCGAGAACTGGCCCTTGGTGAGTCCGTAGACGCCGTTGTTCTCCACGATGTAGGTGATGCGCAGATTGCGGCGCATCATGTGGATGAAGTTGCCCAGCCCGATGGATGCGGTGTCGCCGTCTCCGGAGACGCCCACCGGCAGCAGGGAATGGTTGGCCAGGCCCGAGCCGGTGGCCAGGGCGGCCATCCGCCCGTGGATGCAGTTGAAGCCGAAGGACTGGTTCATGAAGTAGTTGGTGGTCTTGGAGGAGCAGCCGATCCCGCTCAGCTTGATTACCTTCTTGGGGTCAATGCCGGCCTCGTAGCAGGCCTGGATGATCGAGGCGGTGATGGCGTCGTGGCCGCAGCCCTTGCACATGGTGGAAGGCGCGCCCACGTAGTCCTTCTTGGTCAGGTTGACCCGGTTGACTTCAGGCTCCGCTTGCCTCGCTGCTTCGGTCATCACTTGCCTCCATTGATTAACGCCACCAACTCCCCCGCGGCGGGCGGCATGCCGTCGTAAACACACACGGGCTTGATCCGTCCAGCCAGGTCGGGATACTCGTCGCGCACGATCTGGGTCATTTGCGCGTCGCGGTTCTGCTCGATCAGGTAGACCACGTCGTAATGGGCGATGAATTCCCGCACCTCGGCGGTCAGGGGCAGGGCCCGCAACAGCAGGTGGTCCGTCTGCCGGCCCTCGGCGGCAAGGCGGTCGCGGGCCTCCCGCGCGGGCTCGTAGCTGGAGCCGTAGCTGATGATGGCTTCCCGGGCTCCGCTGCTGTTGGCCACCAGGGGCTTGGGCACGAACTTCCGTGCCGTCTCGTATTTGCGCCGCAGGCGGTCCAGCAGGGCCTTGTAGACTTGCGAATTTTCTGAATAGCTCGCGTCCTCGTTGTGCCCGGAGCCGCGCGCGAAATAGGCCGCGGCGGGATGCTCCATGCCGGGGATGGTGCGCTGGGGAATGCCGTCGCCGTCCTTGTCGAAGTAGCGGCGGAACTTGCCCCCCTGCGCTTCCAGGGCCTTGTCGTCCAGCAGCTTGCCCCGCTGCAGGGGTTCCCCGGGCATCTGGAAGGGCTGGGACAAGCTCTGGTTCATCCCCATGTCCAGGTCCATCATCACGAACACCGGGGTCTGGAACTGGTCGGCGAAGTCGAAGCTGCGCCAGGCCATCTCGAACACCGCCGCGTTGTCGTGGGGAATGAGCACGATGTGCCGCGTGTCGCCGTGGGAGCCCTGGTGCATGAGGGTGATGTCCGATTGCTGGGTGCGGGTGGGCAGCCCGGTGGAGGGTCCGCCCCGCTGGACGATCATGAACACGCTGGGCACCTCGGCGAAGTAGGCCAGCCCGATGCCTTCCTGCATCAGGGACAGCCCGGGGCCCGCCGTGGAAGTCATGGCCCGCGCCCCTGCCCAGCCGGCCCCCACCACCATGGCCACCGAGGCCAGCTCGTCCTCCGCCTGCACGATGGCATAGCGGTGGTGGCCGTGCTCGTCGGTGCGGTGCTTGTGGATGTGGGCGATCATCTCCTCCACGATGGAGGTGGAGGGCGTGATGGGATACCAGGCCACCACCGAGGCCCCGCCGAAGATGGCGCCCAGGGCGGCGGCGGTGTTGCCCTCGGTCATGATCTTGCCCTTGTTGCCGCCGGGGATGGGCTCCAGGCGCGCGATGTCCTGGCTGGCGCCGGAGGCTTCCATGTGCTGGTAGCCCACTTCGATGCACAGGAAGTTCCCGTCCACCACGGCGGGCTTGTTGCCGAACACGTCCGTCAGCACTTCCCGCGTCACCTCCAGGGGAATGCCGAACAGCTGGGCGATGGCCCCCACGTAGACCATGTTGCGCTGCTTGGCCCGCAACTGCGGCGCCTTGATGTGCTCCTTCACCAGGTTCCAGGCGGGCACCCCCACATAGGTCAACCCGGGCCGCTTCAGATCCTCGGGCAGGGGTTCCGAATCGTCGTAGATCACCAGCCCGCCTTTTCGCACCTTGTCCACGTCTTCGCCGGCGGTGGCCTCGTTGAAGATCACCATCACGTCAATTTCGTCTTTTCTGCCGAAATAGCCCGCGGCGGAAGCGCGAATGAAATACCAGGTGGGAAGGCCCTGAATGTTGGAGGGGAAGAGGTTTTTGCTGGAACAGGGGATCCCCATTTTATAGAGGGATTTGTACAGCACGGTGTTGGACGACTGGCTCCCGCTGCCGTTGGTGGTCGCCACGCAAATATTTATATCATTGACCGAGACTTCGTCCATGTCCCATGCTCCAAGATTCAGGGAGAGAAATCGGGTCTTTTATTGGTCGCAATTGCATCGGGTCCATTATATTTTCACTTGGTCACAAAATCAAAATTTCACCCCGAAAAGAACTATCCTACTTTTCGCGTGATTGAAACTGTAATCCACCGGACAAAGGAACTCGCGGCCCGCCCCGGGCGTGCGCTGCCCTGGCTGCCCTTTGTGCTGCTGCTGGGCTGGACGGTCTGGCTGGGGCTGGGCGGGCAGTTGCGTTACGATCTGCGGCTGGTGCTGCTGGCCGGAGGGCTGGGGACGGCCTGGCTGGTGGGCATGCGCCTGTGGCCGTTGGCGCTGCTGTTTGCCTTGCTGCTCTCCCCTCTGGCCTGGCGGCTGGAAATCGCCCTGCCCCGGCAGGCGGCCGAATTGAGGGCCCTGGGCGAAGCGCCCTATCTGCGCGTGCGGGGCACCGTGCGCCAACAGGAGCCGCCGCGTGCCGGGCCGCGGCCCCATGCCCGGCTCCTGCTGGGCGAGGCCGTCGTTCATGGCCCGCGGGGCCGGTGGCGCATGGCGGAGTTGGAAGTGGTGTTTCCACGCCGCCCGCGCAGAATGCGCCGCCTGTACCGCCGCGAGGTGATAATCGGGGGGGAGTTGCGGGGCCTGGAGTTTAATGGCGCGCGCCCGCGGCTTCAACTGGAATCCGTGGAGTATCATCTGGCCGCCCGCCCCATCCGCCCCTGGCGGGCAGAGGGCCTGCGCGCGGCCCTGGGAGACCGCGCGGCCTATTACCTCCACGAGCCGGAACTGGCCATGTACCTGCCCATCGTGCTGGGGGTGCGCGGAAGCCGATCCCCGGAGGCGCGGGAGGTGGTGGGGTCCTTCAGGCGGGTGGGCATATCCCACCTGTTCGCCATCAGCGGCCTGCATATCGGGCTGCTGTTCCTGCTGCTGCTGGCCGTCTCCCACGCGCTGGTGGGCCGCCTCTTGCGCGGGCAGGGCATGCTGCGGGCCCGCACGGGTGCGCGGGTGGGGATCATGGCGCTGATCTGGGGCTACATCGCCCTGATCGGCTTTCCCATTCCCGCCGTGCGCGCGGCGATCATGGTCTCCATGGTCGTGTGGTCCGAACTGTGGGGCACCCGCACGCCCAGGCTCTACCTGCTGGCCCTGGCCGGGCTGATTCTGGTGGGCATCACCCCCACGGTGATTTACGACGTTTCCTTCCAGCTTTCCTTCCTGTCCTTCTTTTTTCTCCTCTCTGCCCTGGAACTGCACGGGAAATTCCGGACGGCGCGGGAGTCCGCCAACCTGCCGCGGGCCTCTGGCCGGGCGCTTTCCGTGGCCGGCATGAACCTGGCCGTGACCCTGGCCATCACCGTTGGCATCTGGCCGGTGGTGGCCATGAACTTCGGTCAAATTTCCCTGCTGGTCTTTGTGGGCAATTTGCTGATGATTCCCCTGCTGAGCCTGCTGGTGCTGCCCAGCGGCCTGCTGGCGATGCTGGTCTCTCTGGCCCACCTGGGCCGGATTCCCGGCGGATGGGCCGAGCGCCTGGTGTTTGGCGGGCTGGAGTGGGTGCTGGCCGGCTGGCTGTGGCTGATCCGGGCCATTGACGAGGCGGGGCGGGGGCTGGTGTTTCCGGTGCAACTGGACTGGCAGCCGCGGCACTTTTTCCTGTATTACGCGCTGCTGCTGGCGGGAATTTTCCTGCTGGGCCGGCTGGCCCGCCACAGGCAGGGCAAAAAAATCATCTCCCTACCATGACGGGCGGAAACCCGCCAGGGGAAAAGATTTGCGCCGATTTCTCTAAAATTCCGGCCAAAAATCCGCATTGCCTTTTGTAACCGATCAACGTTATACAGGAAAGGGTGGGTGTGTTGCGCTTACCCGGCGCCGCGCCCCATCGGAATCGGGCAACTTCTCCGGTTTACGCATCACCCGCAGCAGGAGTCCACGAATGGATGGAAACAATCAGGAGTTGAGCACGACAGTTCAAGAACCTGTTTCCGCTGATTCCCTTGTCCGTGAGCATCGGACGCTGGACGACAAGGTAACGGAACTGTCGGGAAGACCCTTCCTGACTTCGGAAGACCATATGGAACTGGCTCGCCTGAAAAAGGAAAAATTGCGAATCAAAGACAGAATCGCGGAAATTTCCAGCCAAAGGGAATCGGCCTGATCGTTTTACATGACCTTTTGACAGCATATCCCTGAAAAAACTCCGCTCCGGCGGAGTTTTTTTTGTGTTTTTGTCCTGAATTCCCCACCCTGCCTTCCATCCCCCTTTCAGCGCAACTTGCGGGAATCATGCACGCTTTCCTCTCCCTCCTCGTCCCGGCGCTCCTTGCCGGTTACCTGATGACCCTGCTGATGAACCGCATGCTGCTGCGCTGGCCGGCCGGGAAATCCCTGTTCGGCAGCTGGGGCCGCTGCGCCCTGTGCGGCGGCAAGCTGCCCTGGCAAGCGGTGCTGCCGGGGCTGGAGCTGATCGGCTACAAGGCTCTGCCCACCTGCGGGCACCGGCTGCCCGCCTGGCGCATCCTGAATCTGGCCGCCATGCTGGGCGCAAGCGGCTGGCTGGCTTACCTGTATGCCGGGCATTCCTTCCTTGGGCTGACCCAGGCCCTGCTGCTCTGCTACGTGCTGATGCCCCTGGCGGCCATTGACACCGGCGCGCTGGAGGTGGAACCGCGGGTGGTGATGACAGGGGTGGGCTTGCGCTTCCTGGCCCTGGCCCTGTTTCAGCCGCAGCAGCTCGTGCCCATGATCGGGGGCATGCTGATGGGCGCCGGGCTGTTCGCCATGGTGGATTTCTTCTACCACGCCCTGCGCGGACGCCCCGGGCTGGGCGAGGGCGACGCGGCGGTGATGGGGCTGATCGGCGCTTTCGTGGGCTGGCAGGGCGTGTTGCCCGTGGCGGCCCTGGCGGCGGTGGCGGGGCTGGCGGTGGGTCTGCCGCTGCTGCTGGCCTTCCGCAGGTCCCTGGCCACGCCCATCCCCTTCGTGCCCTTTCTCAGCGCCGCGGCCCTGATCGTCTATCTGGGTCAGAGCCTGTGGGCGGACGCATGGTGGGCCTGGATTTTCTCCTTGCGCCCCGGTATCGGGGGATAGGGGCTACCCGGCGCATCGGCTTTGCGGCGGCGGTCAGGGGGCTTTGCCCCCTGACAACCCCCAGCAGGGGCCAAGGCCCCTGCACCTGTTTTTTGCCAGGTTTGGCTTTCAGCCAAACCTGGCGCTTGACGGCATCTCATAAAACGGGGCGCGGGGCTTCGCCAAAATATTCCGCCAGCCGCCTCAGGGCCTGCCCACGCATGGAGCGGGCGTGTTTTTCCTCCGGCTCCATCTCCGCGAAGGTGCGCTCGCTGCCCTCGGGCAGAAAAATAGCGTCCCAGCCGAAGCCCCCCTCGCCTCTTGGGGCCACGATGCGGCCTTTGGCGCGGCCCTCGAAATAGCGCAATCGCCAGCCGTCGTGATAGCCCACGCCGCAGACCGCCTCGCCGGCCATGTCGCCGCCCGGCTCCAGAGCGCGTACCAGGCCCGCGGGCCCCAGGCCGGCCAGGAAGAACTTGATGAACGGGCCGGGCAGCCCTCCCCACGCCGGGAAGCCGAGGGAGGTGTCCTCCACCAGCAGGGGTGCGCCCAGCCGCCGGAAGGCCTGTGCGGCCTTGTGTCGCACCAGCGCCTCCAGATCGAATGTCTGCAACTCTTCCAGTTCCAGGGCCACGCCCTGCAAGGGCAGGGGAAGAATGGCCCGGGCTTCCTCGAGCTTGCCGGCGCTGGACGTGACGAAGGGTAGCGGAATTGAGGCGGGACGGGTCATGGAGACGCGGCGCTGATGGATGGGCTGATGGGCGGGCTCCACGCTCCGGGCCACCCCTGGCTGCATGTAGCATGGGCGGGCTTCCCCCCGCAAGCGGACGGCCGGGGGCCGCTTGTCCGGGCCGGAAAAGCCTGTTATACGCCTGTTGTACTTCGGATCGCCCGGGCCGGGGCGGGCCCCTGCCGCTGGAAGACCCGGTAAAAGACATATTGCTCCGCCCTCGGGCCTCGTCATTTCTCCTGCCCAGTGCGCATCATGGCCGACCTGCTGCTGGAAGACATCCGCCTGCCCACCGGGGACGCGGCGAACCTGCTGATCCTGGGGGGGCGCATCGAGGCCGTGGGGCCGGAGGTTTCCGCGGAAGAAGGCGTGCCGCGGGTGGAATGCGGCGGCCTGCTGGCCCTGCCCGGCGGGATTGACATGCACGTCCATTTCCGCACGCCCGGCGGGGAGCACAAGGAGACCATCCTCAGCGGCGCCCGCGCGGCCGCCAAGGGCGGCATCACCACCTGCGCCGACATGCCCAACACCTCGCCCCCCACCACCACCATGGCCGCGCTGGAAGAAAAGCTGGCCCGCGCCGAGGGCGCCATGGTCAACCTGCTCGTCAATTTCGGCGCGGAGCAGGACAACCTGGAGGAGGTCAGGCGGGCCGCGAAGCACCCCGCGGTGAAGGCGCTGAAAATCTATATCGGCCCCTCCACCGGCGTGGGGGGGCTGGTGCCCGAGGCGGTGGAAGCCCACATGCGCCTGGCCGCTGAGTTGGGGCTGCCGGTGATGGTGCACGCGGAGGACATGGAAATGATCGCCGCCGCCGACGCGGCATTTCCCCACGACGTGATGCATCACTCCGACCTGCGCAGCCTGGAGGCGGAGTTGAGCGCCGTGCGCTACGCGCTGGGGCTGGCGGAAAGCTACGGCACGCGCCTCTACCTGGCCCACGTCACCTCGGCCAGGGTGCTGGAGTTGGTGGAGCAATCCGGGCTGGGCGGGCAGGTGCTCACCGAGGTCTGTCCCCATCATCTGGAACTCTCCACGGGCCACGTCATAGGCCCCATGGAGAACCGCTTCAAGGTCAATCCGCCCCTGCGCTCCGAAGAAGAGCGCGAGGCCCTGCTTGCCGGGTTGGGCGGGCGCATCGGCTGCCTGGGCAGCGACCACGCCCCCCACACCCTGGAGGAGAAGCTGCGGCCTTACGACGATGCGCCCAGCGGCATTCCCGGGGTGGAGTACCTCTTGCCCTTCGCGCTCACCTGGTGGCAGGACGGGCTGATGTCCATGGAGCGCCTGATCGCCCTCACTTCGGGCAACGCCGCCCGCTTTTTCGGGCTGGACAAGGGCGCGCTCGAGCCGGGTCTGGACGGTGACGTGGTGCTGGTGGACATTGACCATGCCTGGACGGTGGGGGGCGGGGGAGACCGCGTGACCAGCGCTTGCGGCTGGACGCCCTATGCCGGCATGACCATGCACGGCCGGCCCCTGATTACCGTCGTTGCCGGCAAAGTCGTCCATGCCTATGAGGGGTGAGGCCCCCCGCCGCGCCGTAAATCGGATGCACCTCCCATGACCACCGCCATGACCACCGCCATGACCGCTGCCATCACCGCCATCGAAAAGCTGATCGCCGCGGACCCGGCCGGACGCAACATCGCGCCCCTGGTGCAGCCGGGCCATCTGGAGGGCGCCGCCCGCGCCCTGGCGGCAGCGGAGCGGGTGCTGATCGTCTCCGGGTTTTTCGTGCCCGCCGCCCAGGCCGGGGAGACCGACGGCCCGCCCGGCGCGAAGGCCCTCGGCTCGGCCCTGGCCGCATTGGACATTCCCGCCGCCTACGTGACCGACGAGCGCAACGCCTCCCTGTTCCGGGCCATCGGCGCGGAGCCGCTGCATCTGTATGCCCCCGGCCTGCTGGACGATTTGCGCCCCAGCCACCTGATCGCGGTGGAGCGGGTGGGCCGTGCGGCGGACGGGCGCTACTACAACATGCGCGGCGAGGACGTCTCCGCCTTCACCGAACCCGTGGACGAGCTGTTTCTGGAGGCCACGGCACGGGGCCTGACCACGATCGGCATCGGGGATGGCGGAAACGAGATCGGCATGGGCTGCGCCGCGGAGGCCGTGGCCGCCCACGTCAAGCATGGCCCGGCCATCGCCTGCGTCGTGAAAACGGATTGGCTGATCGCTTGCGGCGTCTCCAACTGGGGCGCCTGCGGCCTGGCCGGGGCGCTCTCCGTCTTGAGCGGCCGCGACCTGCTGCCCACCCCCGGACAGACCCGCGCGGACGTGGAGGCCATCACCGCCCTGGGCGGGGTGGACGGCGTGACCCGGCGCAGCGAGCCCACCGTGGACGGCCTGCCCCTGCAGGCCAGCTGCGATCTGCTGGCCGATATCCGGGCGTTGCTTTAGAGCCGG
>CBDUSX010000091.1:0-9549 GCA_965369935.1 uncultured bacterium | reverse complement strand
CGCCGCTAAGGTCAGCATCGCCAATACTCTGAATTTGCAATTCATTATCTACCCCCTTGGATTTTGAAATCGCCTCCTGCAAATCCCGGGGAGTCCGCGAAGACCATCCTCGTGCAGATCCCGAGCAGGATATTTCCGACAGGCGCATCGCAAATTCGGCAAATGCACCCCCGTCGTTCATCCACTATTTCGAGCCGCACCTCAGTGACTTTGTCACTGAATCACTTGATGTGAAATTTTTTACAAACCGTGGCTGACCTCCTCGATTCGTTCCGGCCTCCGCAGGCAGCGTGGTGGCTCAGGCCACCGATTCCTCCGTACCCGATTCCGGCAACTCCATGGCATCAATCACGTAATCAATCAGGTCCCGCACCTCGATTTTGCCCTCGTTCCCCGAGGTCTTTACCGCATCGCTGTACATGCTCATGTCCTTGGGGCAGGCCACGGTGAAGTACCGCACGCCGTCCAGCCCCATCGCTTCCGCGATTCTGTTTTCGCTGGGCCGCTGGGACATGTCCTCGTGATCCTTCATCCAGATGCGCCCGCCGCCCGCGCCGCAGCATAAGGAGTTTTCCCGGTTGCGCGGCATTTCCACCAGTTTCACTCCGCAGCGCTCCATCAGTTCCCGCGGTGCGTCGAATACGCCGTTGTAGCGGCCCAGATAGCAGGGATCGTGGTAGGTCGCCTTCACTCCGGTTTTGTTCTTCAGCTTGATCTGCCCGTTTTCGATCAGTTCCAGCAGCAAGGTGGAATAGTGCTGCACCTTGTAATCGCCTCCCAGGCGCGGGTACTCGTTCTTCAGGGCGTTGAAGGTGTGGGGGTCGGTGGTGAAGATTTCCTCGAACTCGCACTCGTCCAGGGCCGCGATGTTCCTTTCCGCCAGCGCATCGAACAGCCCTTCCTCCCCGGCGCGGCGCACGTCGTTTCCCGCGGAGTTCTCGCCCGCTTTCAGGATGCCGAAGTTCACCCCCGCGGCGTTGAGCACCCGGGCCACCTTGCGGCTCACCTCCTGGCAGCCTGGATTGAAGGAGGCGTAGTCGCCGACGTACCACAGGTAGCGCACCGGCTCGGTGGCGGCGTCCTTGACCTCGAACCCCAGCTCCCTCGCCCAGCGGCTGCGCCGCCGGTTGGACTCGCCGAAGGAATTGCCCTGCTCGTCCAGGTTGCGCAGCACCTCGGCCAACTCATCGGGCATGTTCGCTTCAAAGACCATCCGGCGGCGCAGGGCCAGGATGTCCATCATGGGCTCGTTGCCCACCGGACAGACCCGCACGCAGGCATAGCAACTGGTGCAGCACCACACCGCATCCTCGCTGATGGCGTAGTCCAGCAGTCCCGGTTGGGCATCCCCATCCCGCAAACCCTTGCCCTCGTGGTTGATGAAATACCGTTTGTTGATCTCCAACGCCGCCGGGCTGAGCGGGGTCCCGCTTTGATGCGCGGGGCAGACCTCCTGGCAGCGGGTGCACATGATGCACGCAAAGGCATCCAGCACCTGCGGCCAGGGCAGCTCGCCCAGCAGCGCCGCGCCGGGGCTGGCCGCATCCGCCGGCTCGTCCATGGCGCCCCGCGGGGTGCGCCGGCCCAGGGCAATGTTGATGGGGGCGATGGCCAGGTGGGCCGCCTTGCTGACGGGAATGTAGGGGGAATACACAACCACCAGCCCCATGGTGACCCACCAGCTCACGTGCACCGCCGCCCCCAAGGCATCCTGGGACATTCCGGCAAAAACCGGCGCAATCAGGCTGGCCGTGGGCAGCCAGGAATCCCCCGAGCCCTGCGCCGCCAGATGGAACACGGTCTCCATCCAGCGCCCGAAGATATGAAACAGGATGAACAGGCCCACCAGCAGGGAATCCACGTTGATCCCCCCCGCGGCCGCGGCCGGGTGCAGCTTCACGTTGCCGTTGAACTGGAACACTTTCGGCCTGGCGGCGAAGCGGCGCAGGAGGAAAAAGATCACCCCCACCATGGCCAGCACGCTGATCAGGTCGGCGACCAGGTTGAACACGGCGGCGGCCGCTCCGCCCCCGATGGTGTGCCAGCCCTCCACGAACCCCTCCAGGAGCTCGTTCACATTGACCAGCAGATAAAATGAGAACCCGAAAAACATGAAGGCATGAAACACGCTCACCAGCGGACGGATCCTGAACAACGGCCTTTGCAGCCCGACGTCCAGCAATGCCCGCGCGAAGCGGCCCACCAGATCGTCCGACCTGTCGGCCGGGCGCCCGGCGCGGACGATGCGGACGATGCGCATGGCCCCCCGCGTGGTCAACGCGATGGATATCAGCGCCAGCACCAGAAAGACGATCCGTTCCTCAATGCTCAGCATAAATGCTCGATCCTCCAGGGCCCTGCCGTCCGCCTCTTCCGCGGAGAAGGGGGTTATCCCAGCTCATCCACGATGTCCTCGCACACGTCGAACAGGTCCCCCACCAGGCCGTAATGGGCCACGTCGAATATGGGCGCGTTCTTGTCCGTATTCACGGCGATGATGGTGGCGGATTCCTTCATGCCTTCGATGTGCTCGGGCGCCCCGGAGATGCCCAGGGCCAGATACACCTTGGGCTTCACCTTGAGACCTGACTTCCCCACCTGGCGGGACTTGGGCAGCCAGCCTGCGTCAATGACCGGCCGGGAAGCCGCGACGACCGCGTGCAGGGCCTCGGCCAGTTCCTCGGCGACCTGAATTTCCTCCTTCTTTCCGATGCCCCGCCCAACGACCACCAGCACCTCATGGGCGGTGATGTCCACGTCGCCGGCCTCCGGCATGATCATTTGCTTGAACCGGATTCTGCCTTCGCCCGCGGGCGCGGCGAGGCTTTCCACCGCCGGTTCGCCTTCCTTGCGGCCGGCCTCGGCGGGGAAGCTGCCCGGGATCACGGCGACCACGCAAGGGCCCGGCCCCAGCTCGCTGGTGACGTTCATTTTGCCGCCGTAAATCTGGCTGGTGGCCGTGATCTGCCCGCCATCGGCGGCGAGGGCGGTGCAATAGGCCGCCAGGGGATAGTCGAGGTGCGCGGAAAGCGCGCCACCCAGGTCCATGCCCATGGCCGTGGCGCCGACCATCACCACCTGCGGCGAGACGGCCTCCACGGCGGCGCGCAGGGCGGCGAGATGGGTCTCGGGGTTGAAGGCGGCGTCCGCTTCCACCGTATAGACCTTGTCCGCTTCCCCCAACTGTCCCGCCATTTGCCCGCCGCCGCCCACCAGCAGCACGGCGGCGCCGCCCCCGGTCTGGCCGCACAACCGGCGGGCCTGGCCCAGCATTTCGAAGGTGATGTCGGCCAGTGCCCCTTCCAGGTGTTCCGCCACAACGAGTACGTCACCCATCACACGACTCCCTTGTCCTTTAGGATTTCGATGATCTCCGCCGTGCCGCCCAGCATTTTGGCCCCCTCGCCCCTGGACGGAGGCTCCATTTTAATGACCTTGGCCGGGCCTGCGCTTTGTGCGCCCTCCGCCGCGACGGTTTCTATGGTTGCGCTCTGCTGAATCTGGCGCACCTTGGACACCGGTGCGTAGCGCGGGGCCTGGCGGGCGGCCTGGATGCCCAGCACGGCGGGCAGGTCCACTTCGAACTCCGCCATCATGCCGCCTGAGTACTCTTTCTTCAGGGTGGCGGTATTGCCCGCCACCTCGACTCCCACGACCACGCTCACGGCGGGCAGGCCCATGTAGGCCGCCATGATGGGGCCGAGCTGGCCGTCCCGGTCACCCGGAGACTGCACGCCGGTAAGAATCAGGTCCGCGCCCATGCCCCCTACGGCTGCGGCGAATACCTTGCCCAGGGCATGGCTGTCCGCGCGTGGGTCGGCCCCGGTGATTTTCACCGCCTTGTCCGCGCCCTTGGCAAGGGCGGTGAACAGCACGCGCTCCACGTCCTCCCCCTCCAGCGCGACGGCCACCACCTCGGCGCCCGAATGCTCCTTGATGAGGATGGCTTCCTCCAGGGCGTGTTCGTCGAACTCGTTGAGCTTCATTTTCAACTCCTCGAAGTCCAACTCCGTCCCGGCGGCGTTCACTTCCAGGTCTTCCACCAGATCGGGCACCAGCTTCAGCGGCACGACAATTTTCATGACAGCCTTCGGCTACAGGGTTTTCCGGATGTAAAAATGCTTGGTGACGCCTTCGGCCTCCGTCTTCAACAATTCGTGTCCCGACTGCCTGCACCAGGCAGCCAAATCGGCCCCGGCTCAAGGGTGGGAGCTGGAAACGTGAAGCACGCCGCCCACGGGCAGTTGCCGCAACGCCCGCCAGGAGCGAATAACCGGCATGCCCATTCCGGCTTCTCCCAGGTCGATGCGCAGGCCGGCCTTCATGACGCCATGCAGCGGTCGAGGATTTCGATGATGTCCAGCACCTCCAGCTTGCCCTCGTTGCCCGTGGACTTCACCGCGTCCTCGAACCGGGAAACCTCGTAGGGACAGCACACCGCCAGCACCTCCGCCCCGACGGCCACGGCCTCCTTGACGCGATTTTCCGACAGCCGCTCGTTGACATGATCGGCCATGAAGCCATCCAGCCACATGCCGCCCCCGCCCCCGCCACAGCAATACCCCTGCTCGCGGCAGCGGAACATTTCGATCAGTTCCAGCCCCGGCACGATTTCCAGCAGCCGGCGCGGCGCTTCGTATTCGCCGTTGTGGCGTCCCAGGTAGCAGGGATCGTGAAACGTCACTTTCTTCTCGAAGGCGCCGCCGAGGCTCTTGCCGAGTTCTTCCAGGCGGGCGGCGAGAAACTGGGTGTAATGCTCCACGGGGAATTCCCCGCCGAGCTTCGGGTATTCATTCTTGATGGCGTTGTAGGCGTGGGGCCCGCTGACCACGATTTTCCCGAATTCGTGGCGGTTGAACTGCTCGATGTTCTGCTCCGCCAGCATTTCGAACAGCCCGGTCTCTCCCGCCAGGCGCTGGGAATCGCCGTCGCATTTTTCCTCGCTGCCCAGGATGCCGAAGTCCACGCCCAGCCGGTTGAACACCCGCGCCATGGCCCTGGCGGCGTCGTTGCCCCTGGCGTGATAGGCATAGTAGTCGCCGACGAACCACAGCACCTCCACCGGCTTGGCATCCTTGGAAAGGTCGGTGATTTCGAAGTCCAGTTCGCGTATCCAGCGGGGCCGCCTGCGGGCGGATTCGCCCATCGGGTTGCCGTATTCCGAGCAATTCTGGAACATCTCCTGCAGTTCCGGGGGCGCGTTTCCGTCCATCACGGCCACCGCGCGCGCGGCGGGCACGATTTTCATCATGTCCACTTCCTTGGGGCAGACCCGCAGACAGTTCATGCAGGTGGTGCACTGCCAGAGGTCCGCGCTGGTCAGGAAATCCTCCCCCACCTGCAGTTTCCGGTAAATTTTCCGTGGGCCGTAGTCGCCCACGTTGTCCACCGGACAGACCCCGATGCACTGGGCGCACTGGTAGCACCACCCGATGGATTCCGCCCCCGGGAGGTCGCGCAACCTGTCCAGGCCGCTGGTGTCGTAGTTGGTGATCTCCCTCGGGTCGAACATTTTGTTCCAGTGCCCCGAGATGTCTATCCCATCCACGATCACGTCCTCCTTCTGGGTGAAGGAGGTGTGCTTTTCGCGGGGCGGACGGTTCATGGTTTTTTCAAACATGGCGGGCATCCGTTTCCATCCCCTGAACGCCCAGCATGCGCCGGGTAAATTCCGGCAGGGCAGGCAGGATGCGGTTGAACTCGTCGGACAGTTTCATCCTGAACACGGTATGCATGTAGACCGTATACACGCAGGCCAGAAACAGGTTGGTGCCGAACATGCCTCGGCCCAGTTTGGAAAACCCTTCCGTGTGGCCGGCGGCATTGACCATCGCGGTGGCGCGTCCCACCAACTCGTAGGTTTCCCCCATGCCCGCGCCGTTTAAATCGGCTTCCTTTTGCAGCACCAGCGGCAGGGCGCCGCCGCTGGTTTTGGGATCCCAGATCCAGGTGGTCCAGAGCCAATACCGCTCCGGCGCCGTGTAGTGGAGCAACTCGCTGGCAAGCCCCACCCGCGCGGGCTCTCCCACTCCCCGGATCGCCGAGCAAAAGCGTTCCAGCCGGGCGCCGGGCGCCCCTTTTCCATACAGCAGGTCCTGAATCTCCGCCCTGATGGGTTCGATGCCGTTGTGCTTCAGGAGCGCCCCGGCCTTTCTGCGCAGCATGAAGACCATTCGCAGCAGTTCGGTCACCCCCGCCTCGTCCAGTTCCGCCACCGCTTCCGGGCTCAGCAGTTCCTGAAACCGGCGGCTCTTTCGCTCGAGGCGGTGGCCGGTGTCTTCCATTTCGGCGGCGGTGGCCAGCTTGGTGGCTTCCATGAGGAACTCGTGGGCGCACTGGCTGTCCACGATTTCCGGGACGGAGACGTTGTCATGAAGCATGTTCAGGCCGCCTCCACTCCGGCCTTGCGGGCAAACGCCGCCGCCTTCATGGCCGCCGCGCCGCCCATGGAGATGGAGTCCTCCAGGTCCGCCGGACCCGTGGAGGCGCCGGCGGCGAAGATGCCCGGGCGGGAGGTGGCCACCGTATTGAGGGGCCCCCCGATCGTCTCGATCCACCCGTGCGGCTCGAGGGGCAGGTTGAAGACCCGGGCCATTTCCCGCGTGCCCTCGCTGGGCTCCATGCCCACGGAAAGGATCACCATGTCCATGGGCACTTCCATGGGGCGGCCCATGGTGGTGTCCTCGCCCTTGACGATCAATTGATCGCCCCGCTTGGTGATTTCGGTGACGATGCCCCGCACGAAGTTGACCCTGTAATCCTCCTGGGCTTTCCAGTAGATGTCGTCTTCCCAGAATCCGTACATGCGCATGTCGATATAGAACACGAACACCTTGCAGTCGGGCAGCAGTTCCCTGATCTCGATGCCTTCCTGGCAGGCGATACCGCAGCAGACCTTGGAGCACCACTTGTTTCCGATCTGCCTGTCCCGGCTGCCCACGCACTGAATGAAACAGACCTGCGAGGGCGCCTCGCCATTGGAGGGCCGCACGAAGTGCCCGGCCTTCAGCATCCGTTCCGCATCCACCAGGGTAATCACGTCGTCGTACTCGTAGTATCCGTACATCTGGGTTTCGCGGCCCGGATCGAAATGCTGGAAGCCCGTGGCCACAATGACGGAAGCCACGCTGACCTGCTCTTCTCCCTTGCCGCTCTTGAGCGTCACGGTGATATCCGGAGGGTCTCCCTGCGCCGCAACCACCTCGCAGCCCGTGCGGACTTCCACGTTGGGGTTGTCCGTGGCGCCGGAGGCGAGTTCCCCCATGGCCTTCGCGGCGTCCCGGCGGTCCGGCGTCAGCCCGGCGTAGGAAGCCGAGATGGGGGCTCCGCCCAACTCGCCGCTCTTGTCGATCAGCAGCACCTTGTAACCGAGCTCCCCGGCTCCCCGGGCCGCTTCCAGCCCCGCCGCGCCCGCGCCAATAACCAGAATCGGTTTCACTCTGCGTCCTCCCAGCTCATGTACTCGATTTCCCCATCCTTGATGCGTTGGGTCTGCACCTCGAACTCCTGCCACGCCTTGTCGTAATCAAAGCCCATTTTTTCCAGCAGGGGCCGGTTGTCCACCCCATGCCAGTGCAGTTGACAGACCTTGAAGGGATGGGCGCCCATGGCCAGGGCGGCGAACTGGGAATCGGACATCACGGGAATGCCCACCTTGCGCCCATGGGCCTTTGCGGCGAACTGGCTCTTGTCCAGCGTCGTCACGCATCCGGTGTCGTGGGTGAGCGTAACGTCCGGGTTGGCCTCTTCCTTCATGCGCTCGATCTTGCGGATGGTGGCGAAGGAGCGGGAGAAATCGCGGCTCACCAGAATATGGCGGAATCCGAATCCGCAACAGTCGTGAAAGGTGGAGTAGTCGGCCACCTTTGCCCCCAGGGCTTCCACCAAGCCTGAAACGATGGCCGTGCGCTGGCCGTCGTAGAGGTCCTTGTCGTAGATGGCGTCTTCCACCACCAGCTTGTGGTAATGGCAGGCCGGGTGCACCGCGGTGGTGATGTCGCTGAAGTCCTGGGTCATGTGCTCTTTGATGCGGTGGCGCATCACATGCACCCATTCGGAGTAGTGGACGATCTCCTCGGGAAACACCATGGGCATTTTCAATCTGTCCAGCACCCGCCGCGTCTGCTCGCGCAGCTTGGGATGATGGATCAGTTCCTCGCGCACTTCCTTGTAGTGGCCATAGCTGGTGCCGCAGTGAATTATGGGAAAAAAACCGTCCTGGTAGGCCTGGGCGAAATTACGCAGCGCGATCGCGGCCTGCGCGGTCGGATTGGAAGTGGAAGATGCGTAGTAGTTCCAAGCGGTGCAGGAGGTTTGGTCGCGGGGGTCGTAGTATTCCAGGCCCAGCTTGCGGTGCAGCCAGAAGATGGAGGTGGAGTAGCCGGGAATATGCCCGCACTGGCCGCAGGACTTGTGGTGCCACGTGTGCTGCACCGGCACCTTTTTTTTCCGGCCGAACTTTGTTTCCACCTCCACGTAGTTATCTTCCGCGATGCGGTGGACGATCAACTCTCCCTTGGCCTCCAATTCGAACAATTGATCCTTGTAATACTCCGCCGGCATTTGATTCTTGCGGTCAAATACCCGGTCCTTGGCTTTTTTGGGAACGAACTGCAGGTTCTTGTCTTTGAGGCTGGCCTCGGTCATGACCCGTCCTTTCCCGTGAGAGAATTGCCATGAAAACACCCCGCCCCGGGTGACCGCACGCGGCCTGTCTGGAATTCCCGTGGGGTTGTAGTTTTCATATACAATGCCGCTCCCCCGGGCAGTGACATTATCACATTCGATGCACGGCCCCTTATCCGTGCCCCGCCTTGCGGCGGGCTCCCGTTCATGGCCGGCGGGACCCTAAGGATGTCCCGTTTGCAGCATATTGCGGAATTCCTCGAGTTCGTTGCGGTGCATCACCTCCACCTGTCCCCTCACCAGCCTGACCAGCCCCTTTCGTTCAAAATCTTTCAGTATCCGGCTGATCACCTCCCGGGCCGAGCCCAGTTCGACGGCCAGCTGGGCGTGGGTGGTGTCCATGGTCGCGCGGCCGGACTCTTCTGTTTCATGGAGCAAGTGGTTCGCCAGGCGCAGGTCCACCCGCCAGAAGGCGACCTCCTCCACCACCATCATCATCTCCACCAGCCGTTCGGACATGATGTTGAATACCATCTCGTGGAGCACCGGGTAGTGCTTGAGCATGCGTCGGAAATCGTCTCCGGCAACCACGTAGACCACCGTGTCCTCTTCGGCTTCGGCGATGGCCGGATACTGCTTGTTGGAAACGCTGCACGTCGAGGAAAGAATGCAGACCTGGCCGGGCCGCACCCTGTAGAGGGTGATTTCCCTGCCGGACTCCCCGATCTTGAACACCCGCACCGTGCCGGAATAGATGAACGGCACGAACGGACAGGGGAAGCCCTGTTCGTACAATTGCTCGCCCTTGTGGAATTCCATGGGTTCGGCCGCCCGGTCGAACTCCTTGCGCAGTTCCCCTTGCAACATCGGGAACAGGTTCGAAATATCCATGGGGGTCTGCTCCCCTCTTAAAGGGAGGAACTA
>CBDUSX010000090.1:0-9628 GCA_965369935.1 uncultured bacterium | reverse complement strand
CTCAGGCCTCCGGATAGCCCAGCTCGGCCAGGTGGCGCGAATTTTCGCTCCAGTTCTTGAGCACCCGCACGTGCAGCCCCAGATAAACCTTCACCCCGAACAGGGATTCGATTTTGCGGCGCGCGCCCTGGCCGATGGCTTTCAGCATCCTGCCCCCCTTGCCGATCAGGATGCCCTTCTGGGATTCCCACTCCACGTATATCTGCGCGTGGATGGACAGCAGGTGCGGCTTCTCTTCCATCCGTTCCACCCGCACCGCGGTGCTGTAGGGCACTTCCTGCTCGGTGCGGCGAAACACCTCCTGCCGCACCAGCTCCGCCACCAGCATGGCTTCGCTCTGGTCGGTCACGGCATCCGCCTCGAAATAGCGCGGGCCCGGCCCCAGGTAGCCGGGGATCAGTCCGGCCAGGCGCTCCACGCCCTTGCCGGTCAGGGCGGAGATGGGGACGATCTCGGAAAAAATGCCCATGCCGTCAATCCGCCTGATGGTCTCCAGCACGTCGGCTTCACCGGCCAGGTCAATCTTGTTGATGACCAGCAGGGCCCTGCCCCCCGCCTCCCGCACCAGCCCGGCCACCAGCTCCGCGTTGGGCGCAAGCCCGTAGGTGGGCGCGGCCAGGGGCTCGATCAGCATCAGGATCAGGTCCGCATCCCCCAGCGCGTGCTTGGCGTAATTCACCATGCGCACGTTGAGGGGATCGGCCGGGTCGTGAATGCCGGGCGTGTCCATGAAGACGGCCTGCCAGGCGTCCGTGGTCTTGACCCCGAGGATGCGGTTGCGGGTGGTCTGGGGCTTGGGAGCGGTGATGGAGATGGGCTTGCCCACCAGCCTGTTCATCAGGGTGGACTTGCCCACGTTGGGATGGCCGACCAGGCAGACAAATCCGGATCGAAACGGCTCGCTCATCGGGGATCGCTCCTCTTAGCTCCCCCTTAGCCGATTCCCGCATCCTTGGGCAAGCCGAATCCTTCCGGCGCCTGAATTTATTCCGTCCGCAACGCCGGCGCCGGTCATGGCAGGCAAGGGGCGATTGGGCTTGGCTGGCCCGCGAATATCGTGGATGATGGCAATCGGCCGGAAGTTGCCCGCGCCGTGACCGCGAACGCCGTTGACCCACAATCCACCGGACGCCATGAGCATGCGAGTTTTCCCCCGCGGACTGCCGTGGCTGGCCTGCGCCGCCGCCCTGGCGATGGCCGCCCTGGGGCCCCTCCCGGCGGCGGGGGCGCCGGTGTACACGGTGCTTGCGGGGGAAAAGGAGGCGGGGGTGGCGGGCTTTCTGGAGGACTTGAGCCGCATGTGGCGGCTGCTGCACAAGCCCACCGTGGACCGGCTGGCCGTGGTGACGGTGGAAGATCAGAAAACCCGCCTGCGCAAGCTGAGCCGCGGGCGCGGGCACTTCGCCGTCATTCACACCTCCGTGGCCGCGAGCACGCTGGCCGAACACGAGGACCTGGCCGCCATCGCGCTGCTGTGGCCGGACTACCTGCATGCCCTCACCGCCAGCCGGGGGATGTCCGTGCTGGGGCTGCCCCTGAGCAGGAAACTGGCCATCGCGGAAAATGCCCGCTATGCATACGAGGGCCTGATGGAGTGGAGCGACGGCAAGCGGGGGCAGCGGAAACTGCTGGGGCTGGTGGCCGGCATGGGGCAATGGTTCGAGGAGGATCGGGCGGAAGAGGAGGTGTTGCTGTTTTCCGCTCCGGCGCCCCTGGCCGCCATGGCCCGGCGGCTGGCGGACGACGACGACCTGCGGCTGCTGCGGATTTCCGGAAGGCTGGTGGAGGAACTGCGCCTGCGGCATCCGTGGATGCAGACCGCGACCCTGCCCCGCAATGCCTATCCGGGCATGAAGAGCAAGCTGGTGTTGCCCGTGCGCCATCAACTGCTGGTGGGCCGCAAGGACCTGCCCGCGCCGACGGTGGAGAAAATGCTGCGCACCCTCTACCGGCGCAAGGGCGCCAGCGCGCCCATCAATCCCCTCTTCGGAGCGCTCGACAAAAAGCTGAACCGGATTTTCGCCGAACTCTTCCCCTACCACGCCGTGGCCGCCAAGGCCCTCGGCTTCCCCTTGCAATCGCCCTGAGCGGCCCCCCGCGGAGCGAAGCGCCATGCATACGGCCGTGTTCATGGGCAGCCCGGAGTTCGCGCTCCCCAGCCTGCGGGCGCTGGCGGCGCATCCGGCCTGCCGGGTGAGCGGCGTGTTCACCCAGCCCGACAAACCTTTTGGACGAGGGCGCAGGATGCGGCCCAGCCCCGTCCGCGCGGAGGCCGAGGCCCTGGGCCTGCCCGTGTTCACGCCGCGGAAAATAGGCGATGCGGAGGGGCTGGCGGCACTGCGGGAAGCGGCCCCGGAGTTGCTGATCGTGTGCGCCTATGGCCAGCTGCTGCCCGGCGCGGTGCTGAAACTGGCCCCCGGCGGTGGCTTCAACCTCCACTTTTCCCTGCTGCCCCGGTGGCGGGGGGCCAGCCCGGTGCAGGCCGCCATTCTGGCGGGCGACACCCACAGCGGTGTATCCCTGCAAAAGATGGTGCGCGAGCTGGACGCCGGGCCCATCGTGGCGGAGTCCGCGCCGCTGGCCATCGCCGCCGATGACACCGCGGCTGAATTGGGCGCGCGCCTGGCCGCCGTCTCCGGCGAGTTGCTGGACTCCGCCCTGCCCCTGCTGCTGGACGGGAATCCGCCTGTGCGGGAGCAGGACGCGGCGCAGGCCACCCATTGCCGCATGATCCCCAAGGATGCCGGGGCGGTGGACTGGGAGGCGGAATCCGCGCAGGAAGTGGAGCGCAAGCTGCGCGCTTACACGCCCTGGCCCGGCTGCCACGCCTTCCTGGGGAGCAGGCGGCTGGGCCTGATCCGGCTGGAGGTGGTGGAGGGCGGCGCGGCGGACGGCGATTCGGCGGGGCCCGCGGGAATTCTGCAGCCGGGAGGGCTGGTGGGCGCCAGGGAGGGCTGGGTGCGCCTGCTGGAGGTAAAGCCGGAGGGCAAGGGCGCCATGTCCTTTCAGGCCTTCCTCAACGGCGCGCCGCGAGCCCTGGGGCAAAAACTTTCCCCCAGACCGGCGGCGAACGGCGGCCAGGCAAGCAAGGCTACTCCTTGATGATCCGCCCGTGCCAGAGGGAGTAGTAGCGGAACCTGCCGGGCATGTGGCTGCTGATGCCGCCGATCACGATGGCGATCACCAGCAGCGGCAGCGCGGAATCGGGCGCCGCGGCGGCGCCGGCCAGCAGCAGGGTTTTTACCACCACCGCCTGCCCCTTCAGCTGGAACAGCCACACGCCTGAGTTGAACAGCTCGATCCCCACGTACGCAAACCCGGTGAGCACCGTGCCCCAGAAAGCGGCCGGCAACTCCAGGGGCGCATGGCCCTGCGCCACCCCGCCGGTCAGAAACGCGATGGCGACCAGGTGCGCCGTGCGCACGCCGATGCGCACCCAGCGCTGCCCCTTGAATTCGCGCTGGGCGGAAGGAAACAAAAAGGAAAGCCTCATCGAATTGCGCCGTTGCGGGTTCTGCACGATCGCCGTCCGCGGTGGAACGGCCAGTCTTGACAAGCCCCGCCGCCGCTTATAGCCTGTATAAACTAGTATTTTTCCGGAGCGCTGGGAAGGGCTTAGGGCGTCTGACTTCGGGTATTGAAATTAAATCGAGGGTTTTGAACTTCGCAAGCTCCGGCGCGGCTGCACTCCGGCGGAAAATTTCCACATAGACTGAATGAACGGCGCTGAACACCGCAAGCCGGTTTTTCGGCAAGATTGCCTCCCAGGGCAACGGCACGGTGTTAGGGTACGGTGCAACGGTACGGCATAGAGGTGGAGTGGCATGAAGTTCCACCTGGTTCAGATTCCCGAAGAGGGCTTGCAGCGCAAGCTGGAAATCCCGGCGGAATCCCTGCCCCGACTTCGCGAGGCCTTCGGAGAGCAGTCCGGCACGGTGACGGCCGAGCTTTTTGTGAAGCAGCGGGGCGGAAACGTGGAAGTGAGCGGCAGCCTGAAGGCCCGGCTGGACGTGCCCTGCCACCGCTGCCTGGAGCCGGTGCGCTTCGAGGTGGATGAGCCGCTGGCCGTGACCCTCTCGCCTGAGAGCCGGCTGGCTGAAATGGAGGAGGATACGCCGCTGTCCACGGGCGACCTGGAAGTCAGTTTCTTCGATGGCGAGGAAATCAACCTGGCGCAACTGGTGGAAGACGAGCTGTTGCTGTTCGTGCCGGAAACCGTCTGCGAGGAGGACGAGGACGGGCGCTGCACGGAATGCGGCAAGGACCTGAACGAAATGTTCCGCCCGCAGGAGGCGGACGAGGCGGATCATCCCTTCGCGAAATTGAAGGAATTGATTGACTGAGAACCGTTGATGGATAACGGCGTGCCCGGTGCACGCCCGGCAAATTGCACAGGAGTTTTACGACCCATGCCAGTCCCCAAGAGAAGAACCTCCAAGCGCGTGCGCAATCAGCGGCGCAGCCACCATGCGCTCAAGGCGCCGAACCTGGTGCCGTGCAGCAATTGCAGCGCGGCCATTCGCCCCCACCAGGTGTGCCCGCAATGCGGCCATTTCAAAGGCAGCGAGATCGTGCAGGTGGAAAATTTCTAGGCGCGCCGTATAACGCGGATCGAATTGCCTGCGGCCTTTTCCGCCGCGCCGTCCCTGGCGGACGGGCGGGCGGCAAAGAAAGCACCGGGAGAATCCCATGACCGTAATCGCCCTGGACGCCATGGGCGGGGACTTCGTGCCCCGCGCGCCGGTGGAAGCGGCGGTGCGGGCGGCTCGGGAAGGTCCGTGCCGGGTGGTGCTGGTGGGCGACGCCAAGGTGCTGGAGCCGGAACTGGCCCGCCACAGCCACGATCCGGCCCGGGTGTGGATTCACCACGCGCCGGAGCACATCCTGAACGAGGAATCCCCCGCCGAGGCCCTGCGCCGGAAAAAACAGACCTCCGTGCGCGTGGCCTTCGACCTGGTGCGGGCGGGAGAGGCCCAGGCGGCGCTGGGGGCCGGCCATTCGGGCGGCCTGATGATCGCCGGCAAGATGGCCCTGGACACCCTGAAGGGCGTGGACCGGCCGGCCTTCGCCACCCACCTGCCCCATTCGCGCGGCACCACCGTCCTGCTGGACAGCGGGGCCAATGTGGACTGCAAGCCTCACTACCTGTTGCAGTTCGCCGTCATGGGGGCCATCTACGCCCGGCTGGTGCTCGATGCGAAATCGCCGCGGGTGGCCCTGCTCAGCAACGGCAGCGAGCCCGGCAAAGGCAACGACCTGACACGCCAGGCCTATGAACTGCTGGAAAAATCGGGAATTTCCTTCGCCGGCAACCTGGAGCCGAAGCACCTGTTCAAGGGCAAGGCGGACGTGATCGTCTGCGACGGCTTTGTGGGCAACCTGGTGCTGAAGACCGCCGAGGCGGCGGGCATGGAGGCGCGCCTGATGATGAGGGACACGGGGATGCTGTCGCCGGTGGCGCGGCTGGGACGGCTGCTGATGCGCGGCTTCCTGGTCGATCTGGCCAAGCGCACGGACTATCGCGAGGTCGGCGGCTCCCTGCTGCTGGGGCTGCGTGGTGTGGGCATCGTCTGTCACGGCGCCTCCAGCCCGCGCACGATCGCCAACGCCATCCGGCTGGCCGCCCAGTGCGTGGAGTTGGGGTTGGTGGAGGAAATTGACCGCGGCTTCCAGAGCTTCCCCGGCCTCAGGGCGGCCACGGCTTGACAATTCCGTGGAAAATACTGCAATTCTCTTTCTTCTAGAATTTTCTTTCTGAACCTGCCAGGAGCGCATGGGTGGGCATTGGACTGATATTTCCCGGTCAGGGTTCCCAGCAGGTGGGGATGGGGGCGGACTTCGCGGCCACTCAAGCCCTGGCGCGCGAACTGTTCGGCGAGGCGAACGACGCCCTGGGCTTTGACCTCAAGCGCATCTGCCTGGAAGGGCCCGAAGACGAGCTGACCCTGACCTACCATGCCCAGCCGGCCATCCTCACCGTTTCGCTGATCGCCTACCGCCTGATGGCCGAGCGCGCCGAGATCGTCCCCCTCAGCGTGGCCGGCCACAGCCTGGGGGAATACTCGGCCCTGGTGGCCGTGGGGGCCATGGGCTTTGCGGACGCGGTGCGCACGGTGCACAAAAGGGGAACGTTCATGCAGGAGGCCACGCCGGTGGGCGTGGGGGCGATGGCGGCCATGCTGGGCATGGAAGCCGGCGAGCTGGAAAAACTTTGCAGCGAGGAAGCCCAAGGCCAGGTGGTGCAGCCGGCCAACTTCAACACGCCGGGGCAGATCGTCATCTCCGGCGACGCCGAGGCGGTCAAGCGCGTGCTGGCGCGGGGCAAGGGCAAGCTGCTGCCCGTGAGCGCGCCCTTTCACTCCGCCCTGATGGCCCCCGCGGCGGAGCGCCTGGCCGAGGTGCTGGCCCGGGTGGATTTCTCCGATGCCCGCGCGCCGGTGATGGCCAACGTCAGCAACGAGTTTCTCGGCAAGGCGGAGGCGTTTCCGCCTTCCCTGGTGGCCCAGGTCACCGCCCCCGTGCGGTGGGACACGGGCATCCAGGCTATGATCGCGCAGGGCGTGACGCGCTTTATCGAGGTGGGCCACGGCCGCCTTCTGGCGGGCATGAACCGGCGCATAGACAAGGCGGTGGAAACCCTGAACGTCCAGGACGACGAATCCCTGCAATCCACCCTGGCGGGGCTGGCCTCCTGAACAGGCCGGCCTGCACAACCTGAACGCATAAGGACGGACAGCACGTGGAACTGGAAAACCGGGTAGCATTGGTCACCGGCGCCGGGCGCGGCATCGGCAAAGCCATCGCCCTCGACCTGGCAGCCGCGGGCGCGGACATCGTTTTCACCAACCGCAGCAAGGAACTGGCCGACGCCACCCAGGCGGAGATCGAAGCCCTGGGACGCAAGTGCCTGGCGGTGCAGGCCGACGTGAGCGACGCCGCCCAGATGGACGAGCTGGCGGAGCGGGCCCTGGAGGCCTTTTCCTCCATAGACATCCTGGTCAACAACGCAGGGGTCACCGGCGACCAGTTGCTGATGCGCATGTCGCCGGAGGACTGGCGCGAGGTGATGGCGGTCAATCTGGACGGCATGTTCTACGCCACGCGGGCGGTGATCAGAACCATGGTCAAGCAACGCCGGGGGCGCATCATCAACATCACCTCCGTCGTCGGGTTCACCGGCAATCCGGGGCAGGTCAACTACAGCAGCGCCAAGTCCGCGGTCGTCGGATTCACCAAGTCCATCGCCAAAGAACTGGGCTCCCGCAACGTCACCTGCAACGCGGTGGCGCCCGGATTCATAGACACGGACATGACCCGCGCCCTCAGCGAGGCGCAACAGAAAACCATCGTGGAACAGATTCCCCTGGGCCGGATAGGCACGGTGGAGGACGTGGCGAAGGTCGTGCGCTTCCTGGCCGGGGAGGATGCGGACTACATCACGGGCACCGTCATTCACGTCAATGGAGGGATGTACTAAACGGGCTTCCTGCACTTGACTTTCACGGTGCGTTTAGGAATATGAGGCTGCCTACAGCGAACATGCCCCGCTGCCAACTGGGGGCGAACGGACGAGGATTGAATTAATTTTGGCCATGAGTTGCCTGGAAGCGTGTCCAGGCCTTATCCAAAAGGAGGGTGTAAATGGACGTCGCATCCAAGGTGAAACAAATCATTGCGGAGCAGTTGGGCGTGGACGAGCCAGAGATTAAGTCTGAATCGAATTTCATTGACGATCTCGGCGCGGACTCGCTGGACACGGTGGAACTGGTGATGGCCTTCGAGGAGGAGTTCGGCATCGAAATCCCGGACGAGGAAGCGGAGAAAATTGCCACCGTGCAGGATGCCATCACCTACATCACGGAAAACAAGTAGCACGGGCGCTTGTCCCCGCTTACCGTCCCGCGCAGGGAGACCGCGCGGGGCAGCACCAAGCTTCCCGCCCGTCCCCTTAAGGGCGTCTCCTTAAGAACAAGGCTCGGCCTGGCAAGGCATCAACCCGCTGATCGTTCGAAGGTAATTCCATGAGAAAACGGATTGTGGTCACCGGCCTGGGGTGCGTGTCTCCGCTCGGAAACGACGTTGCCGCCACCTGGGACGGCATATCCCACGGCCGCCCGGGGATCAGCGGAATCACCAAATTCGACGCGAGCGAATACCGCTGTCAGATCGCCGGGGAGGTCAAGGATTTCGACCCCAGCCCGGTCATCGCGAAGACCGAACTGAAAAAGATGGACCTGTTCATCCAGTACGCGCTGGTGGCCTCCGCGGAGGCGCTCAAGGATGCGGGCCTGGAAATCACCGAAGAATTGTCCTACGACGTCGGGACATCGGTGGGAATCGGAATCGGAGGCCTCATATCCATCGAGAACACCTATGAAACCGTGCTGGAGCGCGGGCCCCGGCGGATCAGCCCGTTCTTCATTCCCATGGTCATCAGCAACATGGCCGTGGGCCAGATATCCTTATACTTCAATTGCAAGAACTATTCGGCCGCCACCACTTCCGCCTGCGCCTCCGCCAACCACTCCATCGGCGACGCGGCGCGCATCATCGAGCGGGGGGACGCCAAGGTGATGTTCGTGGGTGGCGCGGAAGCGACGGTGTCGCCACTGGGCATAGGCGGGTTCGGCGCCATGCGGGCGCTGTCCACCCGCAACGACGACCCGGAACACGCCTCACGGCCCTACGACCGCGACCGCGACGGATTCGTGCTGGGGGAGGGCGCGGGCATCCTGATCATCGAGGATTACGAGTTCGCCAAGGCCCGCGGCGCCCGGATTTATTGCGAGCTGGCCGGCTACGGCTACTCCTCCGACGCCCACCACATGACCGAGCCTTCCACCGACGGGCCCTGCCGAGCCATGAAGATGGCCTTGAAGGACGCCGAGGTCAACGCGGAGCAGTTGGACTACATCAACACCCACGGCACTTCCACCCCCGTCGGGGACATCAACGAACTCAACGCCATCAAGGAGGCTCTGGGACAGCACGCCAGGCAGGTCTCCATTTCCTCCAGCAAGTCCATGAGCGGCCACCTGCTGGGCGCGGCCGGCGGGCTGGAGGCGGTGGTGAGCATCAAGGCCATGCAAAACGGGCTGGTGCCGCCCACCATCAACGTGGAAAATCTCGACCCCGAATGCGACCTGGACGTGACCCCCAACGAGGCCAGGGAAAGGGCGTTGAAAACGGCCATGTCCAACTCCTTCGGCTTCGGCGGCACCAACGCCACCCTGGTCTTCAGAAATCTTTAATCTCCCGGAACCACGGCATGGCCAATCCATCCGACCGTAAATACTCCAGCGAGCACGAGTGGGTGAAGCAGGAGGGAGACCTGCTCGTCGTGGGCATCACCGACTACGCCCAGGATCAACTGACCGACATCGTGTTCGTGGAACTGCCGGAGGTGGGACGGCAGGTGAAGAGCGGGGACAGCATCGCGGTGCTGGAATCGGTCAAGTCCGTGGCCGACGTGTACGCCCTCTGCGACGGCGAGGTGGCCGAGGTCAACAGCGGCCTGGAAGACCATCCGGAATGGGTGAACGACGATGCCTTCGGCCAGGGCTGGATCTTCAAGCTCAAGGCCTCCGAGCCCGACCTGTCCTCGCTGATGGACGCGGACGCCTACCAG
>CBDUSX010000089.1:0-9742 GCA_965369935.1 uncultured bacterium | reverse complement strand
TCGTCCCCTGAGTTGCCGAATCTCCCGTTATCAGACCGGGCCGCCAACCACAAGGCCGGGGACGAATTCCCATGGGGCCGGATGAGGAAAATCAATCGCCGGAGGCCAGGTGCGCCACGATGGCCTCCACCAGCCCGTCCAGGTCCTGCCGCTCCGGCTGCACGGCGATCTCCAGCCCGTGGCTGCGGGCCGTATCCGCGGTCACCGCCCCCAGGCAGGCGATGCGGGGCCAGCGCCCTGACAGCGCCGCGGCGGCGCTCTCGGGCAGCAGCTGAAAAAAATGGCGCACCGTGGAGGATGAGGTGAACACGATCCAGTCCAGCCCGCCGCTTTCGAGCGCCTCCAGTGCGGCGCCCAGCCCTTGCGCAGGCGGCACGGTGCGGTAGACCGGCGTCAGATCCACCTCCATGCCCGCCGAGCGCAGCCCCTCCACCAGCACTTCCCGCGCCTGCTCCGCCCGGGGCAGCCACACCCGCGCGCCGGGCTTCAGTTCCTCCAGCAGCGCCGCCAGCAGACCCTCCCCCTGAAAGGACTCCGGCACCAGGGCCACGGACAGGCCGCGGGATTCCAGGGCGGCGGCGGTGGCGGCCCCCACGGCGGCGATGCTTCCGCGGGCCAGGGCCGAAGGGGGCTCGCCCAGGGTTTGCAGGCGCTCCAGGGTGCAGCGCACCGCGTTGGCGCTGGTGAAGGCCACCCAGTCTTCCGCGCCCAGGCGGCGCAGGCGCTCATCAAAAGGCTGCCAGGAGGCCGGTGGCGCGAAGTCCAGCATGGGTGCTTCCACCACCCTTGCGCCGAGGCGGGTCAGGCGCTGGGTCAACTCCCCGGCCGCCGTGGCTTCCCGTGTGTTGAGAAAGGTGAGGCCGCTCAAAGGCGCCGGGCCCTCCGCGGACGTGGCAGGACCGTTCCCTGTGTCTGAGCCGTTGGGTGGCATGGCGCGGCCCGGCGGCGGTTATTTTCTGGGCTTGAGGGGCAGGTGGACGACGTTTCCGGCGGCTTCCTCCGGTAGGCTGACCTGGGCGGTTTCTCCGGGCTCCGCTTGCAGGTCGAACAGCCTGGATAGCACTTCTCCGTAGAGCAGGCCGTCGAAGTCGTCCTTCTGCTGGCGCAGACGCACGGACGGCTCGTGCAACAGCTTGTTGAGCACGCTGCGCACCAGCTTGCGCACCTCGGCGGCATCGCGGCCGGAGAGATGGTTCAGCTTCTTGAGGGATTTATCCAGCTCGCGCTCTCCCACGTTTTCGAAGTGCTGGCGCAGGGCCTTGACGTTGGGGACGATGGCCAGGGATTTGCGCCACTCCTCGTAGCGGGCCAGCTCCTGCTCCACGATCTTCTGGGCTTTCAGGGCTTCGCGCTCGCGTTCTTCTTTGTTGGCGTCCGTCACCGCTTGCAGATCGTCAATGTCGTAGCAGTACACGTCGGGAAGCTGGTTCACCGCCGGGTCCACGTCCCTCGGCACGGCGATGTCTATGAAGAAGATGGGGGCGCCCCGCCGTGTGCGGGTGGCCTGGCGGGCCATCTCGGGGGTGACGATGAATTTCCGGGCGCCGGTGGAGGTGATGACGATGTCCGCCTCGGCCAGGCTGCTTTCCAGTTCCTCCATGCGCACCGCCGAACCCTGGAAGCGCTCGGCCAGGCTCACCGCGTTGGAAAAGGTGCGGTTGGTGATGAGCAGCCGGCCGATCCCCGATTTCAGCAGGTGCTGCACGGTCAACTCGGCCATGTCCCCCGCCCCCACCACCAGCACGGTCTTGTCCGCCAGGGTATCGAAGATGCGGGCTGCCAGTTGCACGGCCACGAAGCTCACCGACACCGGGTAGCGCGCCACCTCGGTCTCTGTGCGGACGCGCTTGGCGGTGCGGAACACGCGGGGCATGAGCCCGCTCAGCAGGGGGCCCTGACAGCCGTGCTCGGCGGAAAGCTGGGAGGCGTCCTTGACCTGTCCCAAAATCTGCGGCTCGCCGATCACCATGGATTCCAGGCTGCACGCCACCCGGAACAGATGCGTCAGGGCCTCGCGCCCGCTCAGCAGCACCGCCGCGCGCTCCAGGTGTTTCCGCTCCCCGCCGCAGCGGTTTCCCAGCCATTCCAGCAGCTTTGCGCCGCCCTTGCCCGCATCGCCTGCGAAATACAGCTCCACCCGGTTGCAGGTGGACAGCACCATCAACTCCTGCAAGCGGCAGCGCCGCCGAATCTCGCCCAGCAGGGCGGGCGTCGGCTCCGTGGCCAGGGCAAGCTGCTCGCGCAGTTCCACGGGCGCGGTCTTGAAATTCAGGCTGATGACGGAAAGTTCCATGTTCTCTTCGGCTCGTTTTCTGCGTTTGTCCGGGCCGTGCTCAAGCGGCCGGAGTTTCCCCCGTGCGCTTGAGCACGGAGAATCGGCCGGAAGCGGCTTCCGGATTGGTCCGGGAAACGTCCAACAGAATATTATACGTCCGAATACGGGATTGGTTTGCTGCCGGGAGCTTCATTTTTGCCGGCGCTCCGCGGCCGGGCCACTCCTTTGTTGCTGTTTGCAATTGCCCGTTCCCTTTTTGCCCCAGGGTCCGCCATTATGTCTGCCATGGGGGCATATCTTATGCCACATGCAATTCCGGCGCAACGTAGCCCGTGGCGGCGGCAGTTTTTACGTGATATATCCGTGAAATTCACGCCATAATGACGCGCCCGGGCAACCCGGCACATTTGTTCCGATGGCGCCGGGCGGGGCCGGGCGTCTTGCCGCGTGGAATAATTGACTTATCATAACAAGGACTTGATGATACATTCGATGTCCAAATGGATCACACCGAATCAGTTGAGCTTCCTGCGCATTCTGGTCATTCCCGTTGTGCTGTTTCTGATATTTGCGGGTGACGCGGTCTCGAACTGGGTGGGCTTTGGAATCTATGCCGCCGCCTGCTTCACGGACTATTTTGACGGCCTGTTGGCCCGCTATCGGGGCGATATGTCCCCGCTCGGGAAATTGTTGGACCCCATCGCCGACAAGATGCTCATTTCAGCCTGCCTGGTGATGCTGGTCTATGTGGGGGTTGCCGACGTGCTGCCGACCATCCTGATTCTGCTGCGCGAGTTGGCCGTGTCGGGGCTGCGTCAGGTGGCGGCGGCGGAGGGCATCGTGGTGTCCGCCATCCGGGGCGCGAAATACAAGACCATCCTGCAGATGCTGGCGGTGGGGTTCCTGATGGTTAGACACAATTCGTTGAACTCCGCCTTTCCCTCCGTGCTGATCGGCGAGGTGCTGCTGTGGGTGGCCATGGCGTGGACGTTGGTTACGGGCTATACCTATTTCCGCGACTACTTCAAAAAGATCTGAGCGCCCCGCTTCCCTGCGGGCGCGCCTGACCCTGCAACAATGCGCTTACCAGGGCGGGCATGATGCGCTGCAACCGGCCTTGCGCCTGCGCCTGCGCCGCTTCCCCCTGGCGCACCAGGGGAGCAAGCTCCGGCGGCGGGGCCTGCTCCAGCCGCTGCTGGGCCATGCGGCGCAGGTGGGGCTCTGCGCCGGCCAGCACGTCGGAGATCAGCATCAACGCCCCTTCCGCACCCGGCGGCCCCACGCGCTCGAGTTGGTCGAACACGCCCTGCTGGAGCAGCAGCCGCCCCTCGCTTGCGGAGGCCAGGGCCAGCGGCAAGGGCGCCCAGCACACGGCCAGTTCCGCCTCCAGGGCGCCGATGGCGGGCGCAAGGGCCGCGGTGCTGTGCAGGGCGGCCCAGGCGAACAGCGCGTCCCGCCACAACGCTGAAACCGGGGGGCCGTCCTGCCCCGTCTCCTTGGGCAGGGGCTCCCGGGCCGTCACCTTCGCCTCTTCGTCCAGCACCAGATAACGGCGGAAGGGCGCGCCCAGCAGCACCAGACCCACGCAAGTCAGCACCGTTCCTTCCCGCTGCTCGCTCCAGACGCGCTGGCCCGCCGGCTCGCCGCCCTGCGCTCCGCCCTGACCGGAGGCTTTGCGGAAGGGCGCCTCCCCCAGCCACACCGTCTCCACGCCATCGCGCAGATGCAAGAGCACCCCTTGGGCGGCCCGAAACGGCGCGAAGGGCGCGGGCTGCCAGGGCACGGGGTTTTCCTCGCTTCGGCCCGCCATGGCCAACGCCACTTCCCTTTGCGTGAAGGTCTCCAGCGCATTCTCGTGCGGCGCCGCTTCCGGAGCCGGGCAGCGGAAGCTGCGGGAGAGGCTGTGAAAAAGCTGCGCCGTGGGGTAGGGGCCGTCGTACTTCACCTGGTCCGTGCCCTGGCCGGCCAGCAGCACGGCGATGGCGTTCAGGAACGCTTCCCCCGCTCCGGGCGGCAGATGCCCCGGCCGGTCCAGGGGCGGGATGTGGCCGATGCGGGCATAGTCCAGGGCCCGGCAGCAGCCCACCTCCCGCGCGGCGCCACCCTGCCTGAAGGCCAGGCCGTCGGAGCGGCCCCACAGCGGATGCCGGGCCGCGCCGGGGGTGATTTCCAGCCAGCCCTCTCCCGGCAGCCGCAGGGCCGCGGCGGCCAGTCCCTCCTTTCCCCAGCGCCACAGGGCATGGGGATGACCCCCGCGATCCACGCTCAGCCAGGAGAGGGGTTCGGCTCCCGCGGGGGGAATTCCGTAAAGGGTCAGGCCCCCGGCGGCCTCTCCGCGCAACGACCAGCCCCCGGAGAGCTTGAGCGGCCTTCCCGCCCCCGCTTCCGCGGCGTGGCCTTGCAGTCCCCGCAGGGCCTTTGCGGCGACGTCTCCCGGCAGTTCCAGCGCCTCCAGCAGCGCGCGCACCTGCCGCTGGGGCGGGTGCTGCGGGGAAAAGGCGGGGGGAATCATGGCGGCTCCGGACACACGCGGCGCGGCCCGCTCCGTTGGTAGGCGGTTGTTGGGCAGCGGCGCCCTGCTGTTCTATCACATCCGTTTATCACATCCCGCGGCCCGGCGACGTTCTCGTTCCGCCTATGGGGAAATGGGGGAAATTCCGCGCGGCGCCGCGCCCCAAGGACGGAGCGGGCCGGCCTTGACCCGGCTCGGGCGCGGGCATAGGCTGTGCGGAACGCCCCACTCCCGATCGCGCAATCACCAGCGATGAACCCCATGAAGCCCCCGCCCCCGCCGGAACTCACCCTGCGCCGCACCTCGCCCGGCCTGGGCCTGCTCTGGGCGGCGCCGCCGGCTGCGGGCGGACAGGCGGCAGCCTTGCGCTCGCGGGCGCTGTATGCCGGGGGCGTGCCGCTGCATTCCTCCGCCCTGGCCGCCGGGCTATGCGGGTTGAGGGAACTGGTGCTGCCCGGCGCGGGGAGCCTGGGCGAAGAGGCGCTGCGCACCTGCCTCGCTCTGCTGCGCAAAGCGGCTCCGGAGCTGGTGCTGCGCCTGGAGTTTTCCGCCGGCGGCCTGGCGGCGCGGCCCCTGACGGCGGAGGCTGTTCGCGGCTTTAGCGCCTGCCACCCGCTGTTCGTGCATGTTCTGTTCGACCGCTGGGAGCCGCCCTGCGCCGTCCTGGCCGGGCAGTTGCGGATGCTGGGCGATGCGGGGTTTCCCCTCGCCGGGGAGGTGTTTCTGGAGCGCGGGCGGAGCGGCGGCACGCAGGCGTTGCGCTCGCTGCTGCTCGAGTTGTCACGGCTGGGGGTACGCCCCTACCATCTCATCAGCGGTGCGTGGCTGCCCGCGGAGCGGCAGGTGGAGCAAGGCGAAGCCCTGGCGCTGATGAAGGAGCTGCGCGGCTGGATCAGCGGCCTGGCGGTGCCGCAACTGGTGCGGGAAGGGACGGACGGCGTGCGCACGGCGCTGGTTCCGCTCTACTTGCAGGGAGTGGACAACGAAGGGGTGGAACTGATGGACTATCGCGGGGAGTCCCGCCGCTATCCCCATCCCCCGGTCAATCCGGAGTGATCCGCGGGCGGCCCCGGCGGTGTCTCAATCTTCCACCCGCGTTTTTTCATCGTCCGGTACGAGTTCCTCTTCCTCGTCCCCCTCGTCGTACTCCTCGTCTTCCTGGGAATAGAGAGGCTCGGCGCTGCGCCCGGTGAAGGTGTCGAACACGTCGGATTCTTTCTTGGAAATTTCCAGCTCGCTTCCGCAACGGCCGCAGTACATGCGTTCGTCCTCCCAATACACATCGTCATTGGGAATTTCTTCCACGCACTCTTCGCAGTATACGGTTTTGGGGTTCATTCCGCTTCCGTCGTTGGTTTGCGGGGCCGGGGGGCCGCCGGCCGTTGGCGGGAATTATGCCAGAAAAATTTCTCCGCCGCGATAGTTGGGTGCTCAGTTCAGGCCGCGCAGCAGCACCAGTACGCCGGTGTAGGTGTAAATATGGGGCAGGCCGAGGGCGGTGGCCAGTTCGAACCCGCCGTACATGCCGATGATGGGGAAATTTCCCAGTTGCCCGGCGATTTTCCCCACGTCCACCCCCGGGCGGCCGTAAAAACTCTGTCCCCGCGCGGCGCAATCGAAATAGATGCCCAGTTCCGGGGGGCCGCTCAGCCTGCCCTGCACGTCGGCCACCATCCGCTGCATGTCCTGCTCCGCCGTCTCGGGATTGCGGTGCATGAAGGCCACGCTGGTCTGGTTCGTGAGGGGATAGGGGATGACCAGGCCGTGGCTGTCCTGGTCCAGGCCGCCCAGGGCACGCACCAGGCAGGTCTCGCCCGTGAACTGGGGGTTTTCCGGGTCCAGGGGAAAGCCGAACATCACCTCCACGGCCAGTTGTTGAAAGTCCTCCAGTCCCAGCGCCCGACCCTGTTCGATCAGGCTTTCCAGGGCGGAGCGTCCGTCCAGCTCGATCAGCACGTTCTCCCGCGAGGCGGTGATGAAGTGGGGCTCTCCCAGCAGGGTGCAGCTCTGGGTGATTCCCACGGCCACCTCGAACGCACCGGACAGCCCCAGCAGCGAGATGGAACGGTTGCGCACCCCCTCCATGCCCAGCTGCAGGCTGATGCCCACCCGCCCGTCGTCCGTGGCCCCGGCGCCGTAAATGGGCAAGTGCGGCGTTTCCGCGAGCATCCGGTTGCGCACCTGGTTGATGTCCACCTGAAAGGCATCCGGCAGGGCGATCAGCAGCGAAGCGCCGGAAGCCCCGCCTTCCGCCGCCTGGAATTCCGCCAGGCCCTGACCGTCCCCGGGCAGGAGCGCGCTCCTGGTCTCCACGCCTCCGCCGTGGCCCACCATCAGCGCCAGGGCCGGGCCGCTTTCCACTTCCTCTCCCTGCACGATCACGCCCAAGGAGCTGCATCCGCCCAAGGAGCTGCATCCGGTCGCCTCCAGGATGGCGCCGCGTATGGCCTCCGCCCCGGGCAAGTGGTGGCCGGAAAAGAAGCAGAGCGCCCAGGAGGCCGCTTTCAGCCCGGCCTGATCCAGGGCCAGCAGGGCAGCCTCCCGCGCCGCCCCGGCCGAATCCTCCTCCAGGGACAGTCCCACCCCTACCTTCAATGCGCCCATGTCACTCCGGGATTTTTCCGTTGCGGGGCCCTCACGGCCCCTGGCACGCCTCCAGCACCGCGCCGGTGACCTCGCGCAGGCGCCGCGCGTTGCCCATCACATCCAGCAACCCGGTGGTGATGACCACGCAGGCCAGGCCGCGCTCAGGGTCGGCGAAAGCCACGGAGGACACCATGCCCGAATGGCTGAACATGCGCCGAGACGCCGCGCGGTGCACGTCCGCGTTGCCGTACAGGCCGAAGCCCAGGCCCCAGGGCAGGTGTGCCTGCATCAGGGTCAGGTCGGGCATATCCCAGCGGTGGCAGGCGGTGAACAGGGCCACCGTGCGGCGGTCAATCAGTTGCCGCCCCTCCCAGCTTCCGCCGGCCAGCAACAACTCGTAAAAACGCCCCAGGTCCCGGGCCGGACCACGGATGCCGCCGCTGGGGTTGACCCGCGCCCACTCTTCAGGATCGTTGAAGGCGTCCACCATGGCCTGGCTGGCGAAGGGCTTGCGTTCGGATTTGCCCAGGGCCACCCACGCCATGCGCCCGTCCAGTTCCGCCTGCCTGGCTTCGGGGATGCCCATAGTGCTGTCCCGCATGCCCAGGGGGGCGAACAGCTCCTCGGCCACGAACCGGTCAATGCCGCGCCCGTCCACCACCCGCACGATTTCCCCGAGCACGAACCAGCCCCCGGTGGGATGGTAGCCCGCCTTGCCGCCCGGCGGGTATTCGGCCGGGTGGGCGCTGATCTCCGCGATGATCTCCTCCGCGCTACGGTTGCCAGGCTCCGTGACGGCGCCGGCGAAGCCGCCCTGATGGGTCAGCACGTGATGGATCGTGCAGGCCTCCTTGCCGTTGCCGAAGCCCGGAATGTAGCGCCGCACCGGATCGTCCAACTCCAGCAGCCCGCGGTCGTACAGGATGGCGATGGCCATGGCCGTGAGGGGCTTGCTGGCGGAAAACCACGCCATAATGCCGTCGCAGGTGAGGGGCGCGCCGGGCCGGGCTTCCCCGCAGGCAAATTCCAGCACCGCCTTTCCCCCGCGGGAGACGTAAGCCTGCGCCCCTGGATGGCGGCCGTCCAGGCAGCCGGCGGCCAGGGCGGCCATGCCGCGCTCCAGCCCGTCCCGGGACATGCCCGCCGTCCCGGGTTCCGCCCGCCAGCGGGTTTCCTGTTGTGGCTCCACATGTCCCTCCTGCAAGCCCGCCGCCTCTCCCCGCGCATGCCCCGTCCGCCGGAGGTCTGCTTCCGCGGCTGGGAATTCCGGCCCACTATACCCGAATCGCCGGGCCTTTTGAAAAGCCCGCCGGGGGCGGAGCCCTGAGGGGGCTAAGTCTTTGGGAGCTAAGTCTTTGGGGGCTAAGTCTTTGAGAGGAACCAATCCGCTCCCGGCCATGATAGATTGCTCAAATTGGGAAAAAATACCGCGCTTGGCAGGATATCATGGAGGGGCCGGAAAGCCGCATGCAGCCGATTCGATCAATTCAATGGATCAAGGGGGCCGGGGACATCGGCTCGGCGGTGGCCCACCGCCTGCGCCGCGAGGGGCTGCGCCCGGTGCTGACGGAGCTCCCGCAGCCGGTGGTGACCCGGCGCCTGATGGCCTTCGCCACGGCGGTGTATGAGGGCGAGACCGGGCTGGAAGGCCTGCGCGGGGTGCGCTGCAAGGACGTGGCGGCGGCTCTGGCCTGCCTGGAAGAGGCGGACTGCGTGCCCGTGCTGGTCTGTGCGGCGGATGAGCGACCGCATCTGCCGCAACCGGCGGTGCTGGTGGACGCCCGCATGCGCAAGAAGGAACAGCCGCCGGTGCAGCTTGGGGAGGCGGAACTGACGATCGGCATCGGGCCGGGCTTCCGGGCCGGCACCCACGTGCACGCGGTGGTGGAATCCAACTGGGGGGAGCAGCTGGGCCGGGTGATCTGGGAAGGCGCCGCCCTGGCCTACACCGGCCAACACCGGGAGGTGGAAGGTCACGGCAGGGCGCGCTACCTGTACGCGCCCCAGGCAGGCACGTTCCACACAGGCCAGGTTGTGCTGGGCCGCGTCGAGGCGGGGGAGGTGGTGGGGCGGGTGGACGATGCGCCCATGGCGGTGTCCATCGGGGGCATTCTGCGCGGGCTGGCCCACGACGGCATCACGGTCGCGGCGGGCGCAAAGCTGGTGGAGGTGGACCCCAGAGGACAGGAGGAGCACTGCAGAGGCATCTCGGAGCGGGCGGCCAGGATCGCCGAGGGCGTGCTGGCCGCCATCCGGGAGCGCATGCCGGGGTTGTTCGAGGCGTAGCCCCCGTGCCGCGGGCCGGCGATGCGGCCGGAGACGGATGGATTTTCACGGCCATCTATGTAAAAAAGGAACGGGTAAAAAAG
>CBDUSX010000088.1:0-9822 GCA_965369935.1 uncultured bacterium | reverse complement strand
CCCGGATCGCATAGGAGAGTCCATGAAGACGAGAGCCGCGGTCGCGTGGGAGGCCGGCAAGCCTCTGGAATTGGAGGAACTCGATCTGGAGGGGCCGAAGGCCGGCGAGGTGTTGTTGAAAATGGTGGCCACCGGCGTGTGTCATACGGATGCCTTCACCCTCTCCGGCGACGATCCGGAAGGGATATTCCCCGCCGTGCTCGGGCATGAAGGGGGCGCCGTCGTCGAAGAGCTGGGCGAGGGCGTGAGCAGCGTGAAGCCCGGCGACCATGTGATTCCCCTCTACACGCCCGAATGCGGCACCTGCGATTTTTGCAGATCGGGAAAAACCAATCTCTGCCAGGCCATCCGGATCACGCAGGGCAAGGGGCTGATGCCGGACGGCACCTCGCGCTTTTCCAGCAATGGCAAAACCGTGTTTCACTACATGGGCACTTCCACCTTTTCCGAATACACCGTGCTGCCGGAGATCGCCGTGGCCAAAATCAACCCGGAGGCGCCGCTGGACAAGGTCTGCCTGCTGGGCTGCGGGGTCACCACGGGCATCGGCGCGGTGCTCAATACGGCGAAGGTGGAACCGGGATCCACCGTGGCGGTGTTCGGGTTGGGGGGCATTGGCCTGAGCGTCATCCAGGGGGCCACGCTGGCCAAGGCGAAGCGCATCATCGCCATCGACGTCAATCCCGCCAAGTTCGAGTTCGCCACGGCCCTTGGGGCCACCGATACGGTGAACATGAACGACCATTCGACCCCCATTCAGGAAGTGATCGTGGAGATGACCGGTGGCGGCGTGGATTATTCCTTCGAGTGCGTGGGCAACGTGGAACTGATGCGCAGCGCGCTGGAGTGCTGCCACAAGGGTTGGGGTCAGTCCATTATAATCGGGGTGGCCGGGGCGGGTCAGGAAATCAGCACGCGCCCCTTCCAGCTGGTGACAGGCCGTGTATGGAAGGGCACCGCCTTTGGCGGGGTGAAGGGCCGCTCCCAACTCCCCGGATACGTGAATATGTACCTGGACGGGAAGATCAAGGTGGATGAAATGGTGAGCTTCACCATGCCGCTGGCCGAGATCAACAAAGCCTTCGAATATATGCACGAGGGCAAGAGCATCCGGTCGGTGATCACGTACTAGGGCGGCCCCGGCCAACCTTCGGGGATTCGCTCCGGCCTCCTGCTGCGCGGCGGGGCCATCCGGAGAGGGAGATCGAACATGCGGCTGTGGAAAGCGGGGATCGTGCTCCCGCTCCCACCTTTGCACGGGTTTGTATGACGTGGCGTGTGTGACATCCGACGCATGTTGGTTCATGTCCAAACCAAGCGGGCCGCGGTACCGCCTTTGGCCAGCAATACCTCTGCTTCACGCAGTTTGTTGATGATCTGTTCTGCTGAATATCTGATTCTTGCCATGCCAATTCTCCCTGATCGGTCCGGTCCCAACTCTGACTTTGAAACTGGATCGATCTAAGGGAGTCCGATCAGTGCGGCTTTGCTAGCGCTAATCGCGCATGATACCCTCCTCGCGCTCTCCCCAATTGGACGTACGAGGGCTCCTCGCAGTCGTGGGGCCCGGTTGGCGATGCCAGCGAAGCGAGGTCAAAGGGCCGAGGCAGGGGCGGTGAAACCGTAGAGGCTTTTCGCTTCGGGAAAGGAGCTTTAATGCGGGGCGGCAAACACGGTGCAGGGAAAAAGCGCGGCCGAAGCAAGAGCAAGGAATTCATGGATGCCGCGCTCGATGCCTACATCCGAGACCAGGCGTTGCGTAAATGGCGTGAGCTAAGAGACCTGCTCGAGCATGAAGGACTCGCGCTGCCCGAAGCATTGGATGCAGGCGCAGAATTTATTGAAAAAGGCGCCTATCGGCAAATCTGGCAACAGCGGTGGCGCGAAGTGGTGCTGCCGTGTGCAGACCAGGACGTTCCCGGAGCGCTGTTCGGCTGCATAGAAAACGCGGTCAGGGCGGCCGTCTTGGAAGAAAAAGAGGAAAGGAAACGCACACAGGATTCCCTCCTTGAGGACACCAACTCCTATCAGGGATTTGTTTCGCGGGCACTGGGAAAACTCCTGGAGGAATCCGCAGGAGAAATTGAGGAAACTCTGTGACGGTCAGGCTGGATCGCGGGCGGTGCTTCCCTATCTCAATTCCTGCCGGCTGGCTCTTGTCATCTCACACAACGGGAAATTGAAAATCCGCGGCAGGATTGGCCTGTCGCCCCCTCATAACTGAAACGCTGCTCCACACCCCCAAATATTGAAATTCCCTCCTTTGCATCATGGTTCCGCTTGCGGCGAATTCGGGCGCCTGCGCCCAACTTCCGGGCAACGCAGCCTTTCTCGCCCCTCGTTCCGGACACATCCCCGGCAGGAAAATTCCGGCCAAATGGGGGAGGCACTTAATTATGCTCAAAAAAATCTATAATAATTTCAGCTATATAACTAATATAAAAAATCTATAAATCAGTTGACAAAGAACGTATATCGCTATACCGATATATAAGCTAATTTTTACCATATATCTCTAGTAACCAACAAAGGGGGGTTGGTTTGGGTAGAGAATTTCCTTTCACAAAGTTGCTTGCGGTGCATTGCGGCCTGACCAGTCGTATGTGGCGCAGTGTGCCATGCGACCCGCACGGGAGGGTACAACATGATTGAAGGACGGATCACGCGAATAGATGCCGAGCAGCGCTCGGCGTTGATCATCGAACAAGACGGTGCCGAGCACTTGGTCCGGTTCCCTGCAGAGGCAATCATCGAGGTTAGCGAGCCCGAGACGGTGGGAACAATGGGCGGAGAATTCGAGGACCTCGAAGTGGGCTATCACGTTGTCGTCGAAGGACGAAACTTCGCCGACGACGGGAGTTGTACCTGCGTGAGCCTGGAATGCATCAGTTGAGAGTCACGCGGGAATGTGTGCCAGCCAGGCGCAGTAGCAGCGAATTGCTATGGCGGGGCCGGGCAATGTTGTGAGGGACGATCATTGGAGGAACACGACCTATGGAAAAACACACGACGCGAAAGGGCCCCAGCAGGCGAGCGTTTTTGGCCGGCATAATCGCCGGGCTCGGAACGGCGGGGGCTGCGATGGCCAGCAAGCGGGTAAGCCAAACCGTTCGGCACGAACCCGAAGCACCTTCGACGGACACCGTTTTGTACAGACGAACCGAAGAGGCCGAGCGCTACTACAAAACCCTGTACACCTAACCAATATGACAAGGAGCACGGGCTATGAAACTGACAAGAATCGGTCAGTCTGACGGCTTGAGCATCAGCCGAGGGGGCGAAGCGTGGCTCAATCCACTGCTCAGCCGTCGAGCTACCCTTGCGGCTGCGGGTATGGGGCTTGGCATTGCGGCCATGGGCCCTTCGCTTATCAGGGAGGCCCACGCGGCAAAGGGATTCATCAAGGACCCTCGCAAACTCAAGCAGATCAAAACCATATGCGGCAACTGCGCGGTCGGCTGTGGGTTTATCGGGGAGGTCGAAAACGGCATGTGGGTCAGCACCGAGCCGTGGTTTGAACATCCGATCAACCAAGGAAGCTTGTGTTCCAAGGGTGTCGCGGGCCGGGAGCACGTAATCAGCGAAAAGCGCCTGAAGCACCCGATGAAGTTGGAAGGAGGCAAGTGGAAGCGGATCAGCTGGGATACGGCCATGAGCGAAATTGTGGCCAAGCTAAAGGACATTCGCAAGAGGTATGGCCCTGACGCCCTGATGATCCTGGGTTCCGCGCACCATACCAACGAGGCGTCCTATGCCCTGCGGAAATTTGCCGGGTTCTGGGGATCCAACAATATCGATCACCAAGCGCGCATCTGCCACTCCACGACGGTTGCGGGACTGGCGAATGTCTGGGGTTACGGGGCCATGACCAACTCCATGAACGACATTCGCAACAGCAAAAGCATCCTCATCATCGGGGAGAATGTCTGTACGTCTCACCCCATTGCGATGCAACACATCCTTACGGCCAAGGAGGTGAACAACGCGCGCGTTATCGTTGTGGACCCGCGTTTCTCCCAGACGGCTGCATTTGCCTCGCAATACGTGAGAATCCGCTCCGGGACCGACGTCGCGTTTATCTTTGGCCTGATCAACATCATTTTGAAAAATGGATGGGAAGACAAGCAGATGCTTCGCGACCGTACCTACGGTTTCAGCAACCTGAAGACAGAGCTGAAGCGGTACAGCCCAAAGATAGTGGCGGACATCACGGGCGTATCGGTGAAGGAACTGGAACGAGTTGCAAAATCACTGGCCGACAACCGCCCGGGCACGGTGATCTGGGCGATGGGCGGAACCCAGCACACCAACGGAACGTCAATCACGCGATCCTACTGCGCTCTCCAGCTGGTGCTCGGCAATATGGGCAAGCCGGGAGGCGGAACCAATGTGTTCCGCGGTCACGACAACGTGCAGGGGGCAACGGATCTGGGCGTTCTTTCCAACACGCTGCCTGGGTATTACGGCCTGGGCGAAGGCGCGTGGAAACACTGGTCAAAAGTCTGGGATGTGGACCTGGCGTGGCTGAAGAAACGGTTTGCCAGCCAAAAGATGATGAACAAGGTTGGTTTCACCGTGGCCCGCTGGTACGAGGGCGCCCTGATGGACGCCAACGATCTGGGTCAGGACGTGAATGTTCACGCGGCATTCTACTGGGGCCATTCCTCAAACTGCGAGTCCCAGATGGATCGCATCAAGACGGCCCTGGAAAAAGTCGAACTGCTCGTGGATATCGATCCCTTCGTGACCACCACCGCGGTGCTGCCCGACCGTAAGGATGGTGTCTACCTCCTGCCCGCGGCGACAGTCTATGAGCAGTCAGGTTCGGTGACGAATTCCAACCGGGATATTCAATGGCGGAACGAGATCGTGAAGCCGGTTTGGGAGTCACGCACGGACCTGAGCATTATCACCGATCTCGCCAACAGGCTGGGGTTTGGAAAACAATTTTCCAAATCCAAGAATGGAACCTGGAAGCAGTTCCCCGAAGATATCATACGCGAATGGAACCTGGGCATGCGTACGATCGGGATGACCGGACAAACTCCCGAAAGAATGAAGCGGCAGCAAAAATGGGCGCATGCGTTCGACGTGCGTACCAAGGTTGCCGAAGGGGGAGCGGTTGACGGAGAACAGTGGGGGCTGCCATGGCCTTGCTGGACGGAAAAGCATCCAGGCACCCACATTCTTTACCGGACCAGTATCCCGGTTGCGCAGGGCGGGTTGGGATTCCGCGCCCGCTGGGGGCCCAAGGCGCCGGATGGACGCACCCTCCTTGCCGGAAAAGGCGCGCATCCCAAAAGGAGTTCGATCCGGAGCGGATATCCTGAAAGACCGAACTGGAAGACGGATCTTACCGGAAAGGTCTTCGAGGATGCGATCGCCCAGGGGCTGGCTCCATATGGCAACGGACGTGCCCGCTTCAACGTCTGGACGTTCAAGGACGACCCGGTGCCGAAACACCGCGAGCCGATCCATTCGCCACGTCCGGATCTCATCGAGAATTGGGTCACCTACGATGATGTCAAAGACCATTACCGGGTGCCCACCTTGTACAAAAGCCTGCAGAAAGCCGATTGGGTGAAGACGTACCCGATCATTTTGACCACCGGCAGGCAGGTGGAATTCGAGGGTGGCGGCAACGCCGAGCGTGCCTGCTGGTGGCTGGTGGAACTGCAGCCCGAGATGTACGCCGAGATCAACCCGAAACTCGCCAACAATCACAATCTCAAGAACGGTGATTGGATGTGGATAGAATCTCCGGAGGACACAGACGAGAAGCCCAGCCGCATCAAGGTGAAGGCGAGGGTCACCCGGAGAGTCGGCGCCGACACCATTTTCCTGCCCTTCCATTGGGGAGGGGTGTTTGAGGGCAAGAGTCTGGCTGACAAATATCCAGAGGGCTATGAGCCCTATGGCATTGGAGAATCGGCCAATACCGTCACCAACTACGGGTATGATCGCATCACCCAGATGCAGGAAACCAAGACCGGCCTTTGCAAAATTATGAAGGCTTAGAGACTGGAGGAGGAAACATGGCGCGGACAACGATTCCCTCCCGTTTTGCCTCAGGGCCGGGAGGAAAACAGGCACCCGCACGAATGAAGTTCTATGTGGATGTGAAACGCTGCATCGAATGCGGCGGGTGCGAGGTGGCTTGTAAGAACGAGAACGACGTGCCGCCCGGCATTGCGCGAATCCGGGTGGTAACGGTAAACGAGGGCCGGCAGGGTGAAACCAATATAGCCGTGCCCTGTATGCAGTGCTCAAATGCACCCTGCGTGGCGGTATGCCCGGTGGATGCCCTGTTCACGCGCCCGGATGGCATCGTGCACGTGAACAAGGAAACCTGCATCGGGTGCGGCTACTGTCTCTACGCTTGTCCCTTTGGAGCTCCGCAGTTTCCCAAAGGCTCGCCGTTCGGCGCCCGGGGCGTCATGGACAAGTGTACCTACTGTGCTGCGGGCCCCGAGGAAAACTTCTCGGAGCGCGAACGACTCCAATACGGGTCGAATCGAATCGCGGAGGGCAAGCTCCCCATGTGCGCCTCGATCTGCTCCACGAAGGCCCTCGTGGCCGGAGACGCAGAGGAAGTGGCCAACGTGGTTCGCCAGCGCATGGCGGCCCGCGGGTCTGGCGGCGGAGTATGGGGATGGGGCGCGGCCTATCCGGCCGGCCGGTAAGCGGCCGTGGCGCTCATCCTGAAACCATAGCTGCGAGTTGACTTCCCTGGAGGGGCCTGATCGCTCCTCCGGGGAAGGGGGCTGTGGTGAAGTTTTCCCCTCTGCGGTGACATGAGCACGGGAGGGGGGATATCTCTGCTCTTACAGTGGTTTTGAGTGCTCACGTCCGTTTTCAGCGACGCTTGGAGGGATGTGGATGTTGCAGAGGGGTAGGCGCACGTGTGCGCCTGCAGCGAACCATTAGGGGGTAATACATGGAACCCATTATAATTATGCAGCACAAGTGGGGCGACGACATGTTCGTCCCGATGTACCTGTTTTTTGGCGGTGTATGCGCCGGAGTGTTCGTCATTGGTGTACTGGCCGATTTGCTAAGCCGCAGGTACGAGCAGTTGGATTTCGTCTCGAAAATTGCAGCTTACGCTGCCGTTCCATTGTACGTGCTCGCCGGCATTTTCATTACTGTGCACTTGGGTAAACCGGAACGGGGTATCCTGTTTCCCTTTTACTTCACAAACATGAAATCGTGGATGACGCTTGGCGGCTTGGCGATGGGAATCGGAGGACCGATCGTCATACTGTACGCGGCGGCCTATTACTTCAAGGTCAATGCCCTTGCCCGCCGCGTGGTTGGTGTGATCGGAATTCCCGTCCTGATTTGGCTGGCGGTAAACACGGCTATGCTGCTCGCCGGTGCGAAATTCGTTCCCTTGTGGTCACAGACCTATCTGCCATGGTTGTTCGTTAACTCCGGCATGCTGACGGGCGTGGCGGTCGTTGGGCTGCTCTATGTCCTGGTGCGGCGATTTTGGCTGCCAGGAGAGGGCGGCCATGAAGGCATTATGCACGGCTTTTCCTACGGAGCACTTGCTTTCGAGTTACTCGAAATTGTCATTCTCTTTATTTTCTTTCAGTTTTTGCTGACCTCCTCAAATATCGGAACGAAATTGGGAGAATTTGTCGTCCCCAACGGCGGCAAGTACGCATACGATTATGTGATTCACGGTGCGCTATCCGGATGGTTCTGGGTGGGTGTCATCGTTATTGGCCTGGCCGTGCCGGCAATTATTTCCATTTTCGGCCTGGTGGTGCGGCGCTGGGAGTTTGGCTTGGCGACGACGAAGTTTTCCATGATTCTGGTTGGCGGCGCCATTTTGCGATTTGTGATTGTCTGGGGGGGGGATCTCAGCGCGCCCCTTCCGTTCCCACCCTCGAACATCCTTCCGGGGCTGGGAAGTTAGGATGGAATTTCCGCTCCCTCCCGGGGCGCGGACTGGTGTTGATCGACACCCTGATGTCTATCCGCTCTTGGTGGGCGGACCGGGTTCGGCCAGGTGAGGAAGTAGAATTGGATTTATTGGTGATGGGCGGGGGCCTCCAAGTCGTCATCTCATTTCCCCAAATTCAGGTGACTTTGGGGTGCCTCCGCCCACCTCCTCTACGATTGAGTGGAAACTATCTCAAAAACTATCGGTTTTGGCTATCCCGCTCCACGAGTGGTCTGCTCCCCGAATCTTGATTCAAAATGAATGAGAAAATTCGCATTACCGCTGGATCAGGATTCGGGGATTAGGTCATTTGGGGTATCACCAATTGGCGCCAGCGGGGCTCCATCCGCGCCGGCGCCACGGCCGCGAGGAGGTTTCCATCGGCAACCGCGGCTACCGGGCCGTGCAGTTCGAGGCGGGCGCGGCAGGGGGCCGGCTCTACCCGGCCGCCTACGCGCAACGGCTGGGTGCGGCAGGGCTGACCTTCTTCGACGACGAGGTGACCGAGTTCTTCTCCCCCCATGCCCGGGGCCGCAGCGTCATTTTCCACATGGCCTTCCGCCGGCCCACCCGCCGCAGCAGCCTACCGTGAAGCGGCGGCGGGGGTGGAGCCGTCAATGGAATTGGATTTCCCCTTCTCGGTTCGGTCACGTGCCGTCCGTTTAAGTTCAGCCCGAGGCCCCTCACCGTCTCGGCCCTCCATCAAGAAGGCAAAGCCACCAGTTCCGCGACGAATTCAAACCGCAGTTGGTACCCCCCTGCGATCGCGCCCACTGTGGCGCCGTAGGCAACATGGCCGATCAGGTGGGCCACGCCCACGCCTATTCCGGCGTCTTGAAACCGCTCCAGCGGATGACGGCCGGCTACCACACTGATCAGCAGAAAGCTCACCACGAACCCGTGAAATGTCCCGCCGAGGATGCCAAAGAGCAAAAATTCTTGCACTCCTTTGAGCGGAAAGAGGCTCCATACTCCGACATATAAAAAGGCGAAAATCACGCCGGACACCAAATGAATTGCCGTACCGGCAAACAGAGCATCCTCTTCGTTTCTGGTCACCAAGCTGCCCAAGGCGCGGATCATGTCGGCCTCCGCGAATTCCCGCCAATGAATGAAATACATGACCGCGGACATGACGATCGTAGCCGTAATTCCTGCAAGGGCCGTAATTATATAGGTATCCATACAGCCTCCCCCAGTTGAGGTTTAAAGGATACGACTGCCTTGATCATCCCCGCCATCATCGCCCAGGTCTATGAAAAATGAACGATGAAGGCGTAAAAAATACGGCGGGGATTTTCAGCTGAAAAAGCGGGTGGTGACTTTGAAAGGGATCGGCCCCAACCCCTCTCACGCCCTGCCCCACTCTTGCACGGGTTTGTGTGAGGTGGGGTGGGGCACGCACAAGAACCAACGAGGCGGATCAATCCTCCCGTTCTACTCAAAGGCGAAGCGATACTAATTTCATGTCCATCGGGATCGGTGACATGGAAGAACCGCTCATCCCATTCGGAATTTCGGGGCTCGGCGTCCAGCACCAAATTATTGGTTTCCGCTGGGCAATAGGGCGACGATTCGGCTATTCAAATGGCTTGAGGTCACCAAGCAAAGTGGGGATTAACTCGGAGACTGTAGGATGGATGTGCATCGCCCGCGGCATTGTGGTGTAGGGCGCTTTGGCGTACATCATGTTCAGTACGCTGTGTATGACCTCATCTCCTCTAATACCCAAGGTTGCCGCACCCGGGATTTCGTCCGTTTCCGAATATACCGTGCTGCCGGAGATCGCCGTGGCCGAAAGCAACAAGGCCTTCGAATTATATGCACGGGAGCAAAAGCATCCGGCCGGTGGTGACGTTCTAGGGCGGGCC
>CBDUSX010000087.1:0-9838 GCA_965369935.1 uncultured bacterium | reverse complement strand
ACACCGCACCATATCGGACAGGAAGCACAAAGCGATGAAAACAGGAATTGTGGGCTTCGCCGGCAGCGGCAAAACCACCATCTTTAACGCGCTCACCGGCCTGCGGGCCGACACCGGGCCCGGCGGCAAGGCGCGGGAAAATGCGGGCACCATCAAGGTGCCCGACGAGCGCGTGACGCGGCTGGCCGAACTGCACCACTCCAAGAAACAGGTGCTGGCCGATATCGAGTTCGTGGACGTGGCGGACCCCCAGGCAACTCAGGGGCAGGCCGCCGGCGGGGTGCTGACGGGCGCGGTGCTGGGGGCCATGCAGGGCTGCGACGCGCTGGTGGTGGTGCTGCGGGGCTTCGCCAATCCCATGCTCTCCGCGCCGCCGGAGCCCGTGCGCGAGCTGGCGGCCTTCCGCGCCGAGTTGGCCCTGAGCGATCTGGCGCCGCTGGAAAACCGGCTGTCACGCATCCAAAAGGAGGCGGACAAGGGCCGGGAGCGGGCGCTGATCGAAAAATGCATCGCCCACCTGGAGGCGGAGCAGCCCCTGCGCAGCCTGGCCCTGGACAGCGCGGAGGAGCAATCGCTGTCCGGCTTCGGGCTGCTGACGGCCAAGCCTGTGCTGGTGCTGCTCAATCAGGAGGAGGAAGACTTCGCCGGCGGCCTGCCCGCGCCCCTGGCCGATGCGGCGGCGGAGGAGGGGCTGGAACTGATGGCCATCAGCGGCAAGCTGGAGATGGACATCGCCGGGCTGCCGCCGGAGGAGCAGGCGGAGTTCCTGGCGGCCATGGGCATCGCCGCCTCGGCCCGTGACCGCTTCGTGCAGCGGGCATACGGCCTGCTGGAGCTGATCAGCTTTCTCACCACCGGCGAGGACGAAAGCCGCGCCTGGCCCATCCGGCGCGGCACCACGGCCCTCAAGGCGGCGGGAAAGATTCACTCGGACATCGAGCGCGGCTTCATCCGCGCGGAGACCATCGCCTACGACGACCTGATCGCCCTGGGCAGCGAAAAGGCCGCCCGGGACGCGGGCAAGATGCGCTCCGAAGGCAAGGAATACACCGTGCGGGACGGGGACGTAATCATCTTCCGCTTCAACGTGTGAGGGACTGAATTTGCCCGCGGCGCCCGAATTTCCCCGCGGCGCTCAGACCGCCCGCGCCTACTGTCCCCGCGGCCTTTTGACCACCAGACAGCCCGGCAGGAGGTCGTGCAATCCCTGTTTCTTTTCGGTAAACGCGATCATGATATAGCCGAACATCAGCAGCAGACTGGAGAGAATTTTTCCGAAATGCCGGGCCGTGGCCTTGATGAAGGAGATGCGGTTGCCCTCCATATCGGTCACTTTCAGGCCCAGGGCCATTTTGCCCAGGGTGGCCTGCTCCGGGGAGGATTCCATGATCGCCCAGTACAGCCACACCACGAGCACGGAGAGTACCGTACTCACCACCCGGATGGTGTCTTCGGAAACGTCCCCGTCCACCGCCATCGCATGTATGAAACCGTATGCGAACGCCAGCACCATCACCGCGATGAGGACCACGATATAGTCTATGACAAAGGCGGCAAGCCGCCTCCAGAATCCTGCGTACTGCACTTCCGCCGCGGGCGCGGCCTGTTCGGGTGCCGCTTGCACTTGTGTCTCTTGCTCGGTCATCGCTTCTCCTTTTCCAATGCCTCATCGCACCACCCGCACACCGCACGCGGCTGCTTGAGCGGCCCGGTCGAGGGGGTCGTTGGGTCAGCAGGTCTCCGCACGAACATCAGTAGCATTCGTCCCCGATCGGGTCTATATTCGGCCTTCTATATCCAGCCTGGAGTGGCGATTCTGAGGATGCACCCCAAGACGAGCGAGGAGCAAGACCATGGGAGAAGCCTGGATCATTGACGCCGTGCGCACGCCCCGCAGCAAAGGCAAGCAGGAGGTGGGCGCCCTGAGCGGCACCCATCCCCAGGAATTGCTGGCCACCACCCTGCGCGCGCTGGCGGCGCGCAACGCCATCGAGGTCAAGGACGTGGAGGACGTGGTCACCGGCTGCGTCTCCCAGGCCGGAGAGCAGGGGGCCTGCATCGCGCGCAACGCGGTGCTGCTGGCACAATGGCCCCAGGAGGTGCCGGGGGTGACCCTGAACCGCTTTTGCGGCTCGGGCCTGCAGGGGGTCAACTTCGCCATCATGGGCGTGCAGTCCGGGGCGCAGGAACTGGTGGTGGGCGGGGGCGTGGAGTCCATGTCCCGCCAGCCCATCGGCTCCGACGGCGCGGGGCTGGACGGCCACAACGAGGATCTGCGCGAGTTGCACCCGATGGTGCCCCAGGGCATTTCGGCCGACCTGATCGCCACCCTGGAAGATTTTTCCAGGGAGCAGGTGGACGCCTTCGCCCTGGGCAGCCAGCAGAAGGCCGCCGGGGCCCTGAAGGACGAGCGGTTCGACAAGGGCCTGGTGCCGGTGCTGGACCGCGAGGGCAAGGTGGTGCTGGACCATGAGGACTATCCGCGCCCCGACGCCACCCTGCAAGGGCTGGCGGAGTTGTCCGCGGCCTTCGAGGCCATGGGCGCTTACGCCCCCAACGGCGGGGAAACCTTCGACGAAATGGCCCTGCGCGTCTATCCCCAGGCCGGGAAAATCCGCCACGTGCACCACGCGGGCAACTCCAGCGGCATCGTGGACGGCGCCGGCGCGGTGCTGGTGGCCTCGCCGGATTATGCCAGGGCCCACGGCCTCAAGCCCCGCGCGCGGGTGAAGGCCATGGCCTCGGTGGGTTCGGAGCCGGTTATCATGCTCACGGCCCCGGGGCCCGCCAGCCGCCGCGCCCTGAACAAGGCGGGCATGGAGGTGGGCGACATTGACCTGTGGGAGATCAACGAGGCCTTCGCCTGCGTGCCCATGAAGACCATGCGCGACCTGGAGATTGATCCGGAGCGGGTCAACGTCAACGGAGGCGCCATCGCCCTGGGCCATCCCATCGGGGCCACGGGCGCCATGCTGCTGGGCACGGTGCTGGACGAGCTGGAGCGGCGGGACAAAGAGACGGGGCTGGTCACCATGTGCATCGGCGGCGGCATGGGCATCGCCACCATCATCGAGCGGGTGTAGTCTTCCCGTTTCCCGTTTTCTGGTGGGCCGGCCGATATCCACCCGCCGGGGGAGGCGGCCACACACCCGGGGAGAGGCGGCGCGATTTTCGCGGGGTTGCCGCCCCGGAACCTCCTGCCGAGCCCCGGCGTCGCAAAATCATCCTCTTTTAAGATATTGATTTACATGGTTTTTTCTGTTATTCTCGTGCCTCAGTAAAAAAGGGGCGGGATACGGTGGCGATCATGCCGTCATGCATACAGCCATGCGGATGAAACCAATTGGCCGCTTTCCCGTTAGTAATTTTAATTACAATACTGAATCGGATTTGCCTCCCGGCTTGAACCGCGCCGCGGATCGAGTGGGCCGCGGGCCTTCCGCACCCTAAAGCGGAGACTCGCGAAACGCCGGCTCCGCCGGGCCGCACGGACCGTTCGGTTCAGTTTGGGCAGGGCCGCATTGCTTGGAAATCCGGCTGAAAATCCAGCCGGAACGCAGGCGACCGCCGCGGCCTCCCAGGGATTTCATCTGGTTTGATGCATGACCCCCTCCGACCAGCACCCTCGCGAATCGCCCGCCGGTGAAGGGCCGCGCGTACTCGCCTCCCTGTTTGCCCAGCCTGTGGCCCTGCCTGTGGACGAAGCCTCGCTGGTGGAGCGGGAAGCGAAGCGGGGGCTGGCTTTCTTCGAATCCCTCAACGAGTCCCGGCTGAAGCTGGCCTTCGCGTCCTTCGACGAGGACATGCGCAAGGCCCTGTTCGAAATCCTGTTCCTGCTCCACGTCAACGACCCCCGCCTGGCCGAATTGAAGTACAAGGGCACCCGCCACGAGCAGGTGGACGGGGTGCGCAAGGAGGTCGAGGTCGAACTGACGGACAACCTGTACCTGGAGGGCGCCCCCAGCGGCGTGCGGGGCTTCGAGAATCTCTCGCCGGTGTTCCGGGAAGACTTCGAAGCCTACATCCGGGAAACCTTCGGCATGCAGCCGTTCGGAGCGGCTTCGGAAGCGCCCGCCCCCATCATGGGCATTTCCGCGGGCGGATCGGTGGGCACCATCGGCCACAAATCCGTGGCCTCGGACCTGGACGTCAACGTGCAGTACGACCTGACGCCCTTTCTGATGGAGCCCTCCGCATGGAACGACGACACGTTCCGGGAGGCCCTGGCCACGGAAAGGGACTACTGGATGGAGCGCGAACGCAGGGAGCAGGGCCTGATGGCCGAGGCCGTGCACGACCCCAGCGTGAAGCAAAACCTGGAGGCCCGCGCCGCCGAGCATCTGGCCAAAGCCTATCCCCATCTGCTGCCCTGCCTGGAGCAGACGCAAGCGCCGAACGATGAGGCCCTCCGGGCGGAGGCGGCGAATTCCCAGCGCGGCGAGCTGACCAAAGAGCTGATGCGGCTGATGAAGCGGGCGGCCAGCATTTCCGCGGGCGGAAAGCAGACCAAGCGGGAAGCGTTGCTCAGGGATCGCATCCAGCGCATCGAAACCTACGTCACGGGCAAGTTTCCGGCGGCGGAAATCCACCTGTTTCCCTGCTCCAACGAGGACTTCCGCGCCGGACGGCACGCCAGCACCCTGGAGAGCAAGGAATCGCCCGGCTCGGCCTATGAACTGCTGCTCAATTACGAGACCCTGCTGCCGGGCATTCAGTTTACTTCCACGGTTCCCACCCACTTCCTCATCCCCAGGGCGATCCAGGACGATCCCGGTCTCTACAACCGTTACATTGACCGCATCCGCTTCAACCTGCTCGAGGCGTACGCGCCCTGCCGGGAGCGGCTGGTGGATTTCGGCCCCACGCCGGATCTGGAAGTGGCCTACGTGGCCAGGCACCGGGGGGCGGTGTACTGGGAAGCCTTCAAGGCCTCCTCCGGCAATCTGCCCAAGGCCACCCTGAACCTGTTCCGCTTCGAAATGCTGCTGGACAAACGCCTGCTGAAGACGGAAATCCAGCTCATCAAGGAGCCGCACCTGCTCGACGCCATGATCACGCCCAAACCGGGCAAGGGCGCGGAAAACGAAATCGCCGCAGGCGAAGCGGAGGCGGGCATGCCCAACTGGATGCTGCCGGAACTGGAGAGGCAATTCCCCATGCTGCTCCAGGACCCCTGGTGGCTCCGGTACAAGGCGCTCAAGATCGGCTTCGGGGAGCAGCAGGGCGCCGAAGACCTGTCGCCGGAGGAGCGCGCCCAGGCCTCGCGCATGTTCGACCGGGCCTTCGCCCTGCACGTGCGCATCTCGGACGTGTTCAGCAGGCCGGGAGACCGGCGCACGTTCGACAGCCACCGGGAGCGGGTGCTGCTGGAATTTCTGGAGCGCGCCTTCCCCGCCGGCTCCCCGCGCCGCACGTTCCTGGAGCATATGTTCGCAGGGGAGGTGCGGGCCATCAATCGGTTCGAGGAGACCCTGCGGGAGCTGTTCACCAATTGCCTGGAGCGGGTCAACCGGAAAATCGCCGCCTTCAACCTGGAAGACGAGAGCGGCCGGGAGGAATTCGACGTCTGGCGGCATTACTACCGGCAGAATTTCCAGCCGGCTCCCAACGTGGTGCAGCGCTCCATCATGCACCACCTGAAGGTGCCCCGCGGCCGGCTGGTGACCGGGCACGAGGAGGGCCGGGGCTGGGTGTTCCACTCCATGCAGCGGGAGTCAGGCGTGGGCAAGCGGTTCGACACCTTCGGCACCATGGACCACCTCCCGGACGAGGTGGAATTGCACGAGAACCCGAGCTTCCTGGGCGGGCTGGCCCACTGCGTCCTGAACGGCTACTACGGCGTGCTCAACGGGGGCACGCTGAACGAGCGGCGCACGGCGCTGGAATTGGACGCCAAGGCGATGGACATGGGCCACCCGGCGCACAACACCCTGGCCTTCGTCCGTCCCGATCAGGTGGAACGGATCATCGAGCGGGTGCATGAGGTGTTTCCCTACCGGCAGTTCCACTATCTGGATTGCATCCGCCTGCAGCGAAACATTACGGAAGTTTACGTGTTCCTGAACCTGCTGCTGTTCGGGCGCCTGTCCATCCTCTACCGGGACAACCTGCAAACCTGGCGCTGCGACGAGTTCGACCACGCCGCAATGCTGGGACAGGCCAAGCAGCTTTCCGCCTCCGCCCGCGCCATGATGGCCGCCGAGCCGATTCATGCCACCCTGGGCGGTTTTTTTCAGCAGCAGGCAATCCGCCCCCAGCACATCAAGCTTGCGGCCTGGGTGAATCCGAACAGCATTACCACCGGCTCCGACCTGTTCCTGCGCAAGGAGCAGCAACTGGCCAGCGACATGGAGGCGATGATTCTCACCATGCACAAGGACACCCCGCTTGCAGCCTCCGCCCCCGAGGCCGCCGGGGAGCCCGTGGGCGGAGAGCCGGGCCGGGCACAGGACTGGAAGGGCACCTATTTCGAACTGATGAAGCGGGCGGGGCTGAACCCGGAGCGGTTGGGCCGAACGCGCAAGCACCCGCATTTCAAGCCGCACAAGGCGGGCAATCCACTGTCCGTGACCACGGAGGAGCATGGGGGAAAACTGGTCAGCATCGCCGCGGACGGCCTGGTCTATTCCTCCTCGCAGCCTTTCCCTCCGGGCCGGAAAATCTTCGTGGAAATCGAAGATGCGATCGTCGTCCGCGCGCAAATCATCAGCTGCCACAAAGAATCGGAAGGAAAGGCGGGTGGGGGCAAATTCCGCATCACCGCAAAATTGCTCGACGAGGAGGAGGGCTATCAATGCTTCGTGCGGGTGATCACCCACTTCTCGGACCCGACCCACTGACCGCCGCCCGCCGTGGCGGCGATTGACACCGCGCCCCCATCTGCCTACCCTTGCTGGTCTGAAACAATCCGGAACGATCCGGCGCGAGCCCGCTTCCCGCGTACCATTCCATGGAACGCGGACGCGTAAGGCCGCGGCAGGCGGCCTCCCACCCCATAGGATAAGAGAACAGGGCGACCATGAACGATTTGCACGCGGAACTGAGCCGCCGCCTGGAAGGTGAGGTGCGCTTCGACAAGGTGACGCGCCAGCTCTACAGCACCGATGCCAGCATGTACCAGATGGAGCCCGTGGGCGTGGTCGTGCCCCGCCACGAGGGCGATCTGGACGCGGCGGTGGAACTGGCGCGCAAGCACGTCGTGCCCGTGCTGCCCCGCGGGGGCGGCACCTCCCTGGCCGGGCAGTGCGTGGGCCATGCCCTGATGATGGACCTGAGCACCCACATGAACCGGGTGCTCGAACTCAACGTGGAGGAGGGGTGGGTCAGGGTGCAGCCGGGGGTGGTGCAGGACCAGCTCAATGCCTTCCTGGCGCCCCACGGCTATCTGTTCGGCCCGGACACTTCCACCAGCAACCGCGCCACCATCGGCGGCATGACGGGCAACAATTCCTCGGGCTCGCGCTCGGTGATCTACGGCAAGACGGTGGATCACGTGCTCGAAGTCGAGGCCATCCTCTCCGACGGCTCCTGGACCACCTTCGCGCCCCTGACCCCGGAAGGGCAGGAGGCCAAGCTGAAAGACGAAGGGCTGGAGGGCCACATCTACCGGGAGGTGCTGCGCATCGCGGAAGAAAACCGCGCAGAGGTGGAAAAGCGCTATCCCAAGATCATGCGGCGGGTGGCGGGCTACAACCTGGACGAAATGCTCAAGTCCCCCACCCCCAACCTGGCCAGCCTGTTGGTGGGCTCGGAAGGCACCCTGGCCGTCTCGCGGGCCATCAAGTGCAGAATCAGCCCCCTGCCCAAGGCCAAGGGGCTGCTGGTCGCCCATTTCAAGAACATGATCGAGGCCGTGGAGACGGACGAGACCGTGCTGTCCCACGGGCCTTCCGCCGCCGAACTGATGGACCGGCGCATCATTCAGCAGGCGGCCTCCTCCCCGGTGTTCCAGGGCAAGACCGGATTTCTGCAGGGCGATCCGGGCGCCATCGTGATCGTGGAGTTCTACGGCGAAAGCCGCAAGGAAGTGGAGGACAAGCTGGACAAGCTGGAGGCGGACCTCAAGCGCAAGAAAATGGGCTATGCCCACGTGCGGGCGCTGGAGCCCGTCCAGCAGCAGTTGATCTGGGAGTTGCGCAAGGGCGGGCTGGGCCTGCTGATGGGCACGCGCTCGGAAGCCAAGCCGGTGGCCTTCGTGGAGGACACGGCGGTGGACCCGGTCAAGCTGCCGGGCTTTCTGAAGGCCTTCGAGGAGGTGGTGGAGCGCCACGGCACCACCGCCGGGTATTACGGCCACTGCTCGGTGGGCTGCCTGCACATCCGGCCCTTCATTGACATGAAGCGGCCCGAGGAACGGGACAAGATGATGTCCATCTTCAAGGAGGTGGCCGCCCTGGTGAAGGAATACGGGGGTGCGGTGAGCGCGGAGCACGGCGACGGCCTGGCCCGCTCCTGGCTGATCGAGGAGTTGTTCGGCCCCAAGCTCTATGCCGCGTTCCGGGACGTCAAGGCCGCCTTCGACCCCCACGGGCTGATGAACCCCGGCAAAATCGTGGACGCGCCTACCCCCACGGAAAACCTGCGCCTGGGCGATTTTTACCAGGATCGGGAATTGCCCGTGAAACTGGACTACGCCCGGGACGGCGGCTTCAACTTCGCCATCGAGATGTGCAACGGAAACGGGCAGTGCCGCAAGCTGGACGTGGGCACCATGTGCCCCTCCTACCAGGCCACCCGCAGCGACCGCCATTCCACCCGCGGCCGGGCCAATGCCCTGCGGGGCTACATCTCGGGCACCCTGTCCATGGAGGATCTGACCAGCCCGGAGATGTACGAGGTGATGGAGCTTTGCATGGAGTGCAAGGCCTGCAAGACCGAGTGCCCCTCCAAGGTGGACATGGCCAAGATGAAGTATGAGTTTCTCCATCACTACAACGAGGCCCACGGCACTTCCTTCCGCACCCGGCTGTTCGCCAACGCCGCGCTGCTCAACCGCCTGGGCCACGCCACCGCGCCGTTTTCCAATCTGGGACTGGGCTTTCCCTTCAACCGTTTCCTCAACGCCGCCCTGGGCATCGCTCCCCAGCGCAAGCTGCCGCCCTTCGCCCGCCAGCGCTTCAGCACCTGGTTCAGGAGCCGCGCCCATGAGACCCCGCCGGCGGGGGAAAAACCCCAGGTCGTGCTGTTCCACGACACGTTCATGGAATACAACCAGCCGGAGCTTGGCCGCGACACCGTGCGCATCCTGGAGGCCGCGGGCTGCGAGGTGCTGCTGGGCAAGCGCGCCTGCTGCGGCCGCCCCATGATTTCCAAGGGGTTCCTGGACAAGGGCCGGGCCTGGGCCCGCCGCAACATCAGGTCGCTGAAGGAATACGCCGCCAGGGGCGTGCCCATCGTAGGGGTGGAGCCCTCCTGCCTGCTGACCCTGAAAGACGATTACCCGGACCTGGTGCCAGGGGAGGACGCGGAGTTGGTGGCCCGGCACTGTGTGACCATTGACGAGTTCATCGCGGGCCTGATCCGCGAGGGGCGGCTCAACTTCAAGAAAAACGGCACGGCGAAGGAGTTGCTGGTGCACGGCCACTGCCACCAGAAGGCGCTGGTGGGCATGGCCCCCACCCTGGAGGTGCTGCGCAGCCTGCCCGGCGCGGAGGTGCGGGAGATCAACGCCGGCTGCTGCGGCATGGCCGGCGCCTTCGGCTACGAGAAGGAGCACTACCGCGTGTCCATGGCCGTCGGCGAGCTGCGCCTGTTCCCCGCGGTGCGCGAAGCCGCGCCCGAGGCGGAAATCGTGGCCGGCGGCATCTCCTGCCGCCAGCAGATCGCCCACGGCGGCAAA
>CBDUSX010000086.1:0-9901 GCA_965369935.1 uncultured bacterium | reverse complement strand
GAAATAGGCGGTGACGGCCTGCTCTGCCATGGCCGCTCTCCTTTGTGGCCGTAATTTTGAACTATGCGAAACGGGCTGGCGGGAACTCCAGCCCTTCCGTAAGTCCACCCCTACTCCACTCGGTGGAGAAGGGGATGGGGGGTGAGGCAAAACAGACGGGCGGCGCTCAGGTTTGCTCCAGCACGCCCGCTTCGAGCAGGGATGCGATCTCCCCGGCGGGAATGCCCCAGTCCGCCAGGGCCGCTTCGGTGTGCTCTCCCCGGCGCGACGGCGGCCCCTGCACCTCGGAGGTGGTGCGGCTGAACTTGGGGGCCGGCCCCGGCTGCACCACGCCTTCCAGCTTGAGGAAGGTGTGCCGCGCCGCATTCTGAGGATCGTCCTGCACCTCGTCCAGGGCCAGCACGGGCGCGAAACACACCTCGGCACCGGCCATGACCTCACACCATTCGTCCCGGGTGCGGGTCTTGAACACCCCGGCCAGCCGCTCGCGCAGCCCGGGCCAAGCCTCGCGGTCGTGCTGCTCGGGCAGCTCCTCATCCGCCAGCCCGGTGCGCTCCAGCAGTTGCTTGTAGAACTTGGGTTCGATGGCGCCCACGGAGACGTACCTGCCGTCGGAGGTCTCAAAGACGTTGTAGTAGTGCGCGCCGCTGTCCAGCAGGTTGCTGCCGCGCTCGCCCTTCCAGATTCCGGAGGCGTGAAGGCCGAAGATGCTCGTCATCAGGTAGGCCGCGCCCTCCACCATGGACACGTCCACCACCTGGCCCTTGCCCGATTTGGAGGCTTCCAGCAGGGCGCTGACGATGCCGAAGGCCAGGAACATGGCCCCGCCGCCGAAATCGCCCACCAGGTTCAGGGGCGGCACGGGCTTGCCCCCTTCGGAGCCGATGCAGTGCAGCACGCCGGCCAGGGCGATGTAGTTGATGTCGTGGCCCACGTCTTTCGCCATGGGTCCGTCCTGGCCCCAGCCGGTCATGCGGCCGTAGACCAGGCGCGGATTGCGCTTGAGGCATTCCTCCGGGCCGATGCCCAGGCGCTCCATCACGCCGGGGCGGAAGCCTTCGATGAGGGCGTCGGCCTGCTCCACCAGGCTCAGCACGGTCTCCGCCCCGCGCGCATCCTTGAGGTCAATGGCCACGGAGCGGCGCCCGCGCTTGAGCAGTTCGAACCTGGGCTCCAGTACAATTCCCAGGCCGGATTCCTCGGTGCGGTCAATGCGCAGCACCTCGGCGCCCATGTCTGAAAGGGCCATGGCGCAAAAGGGGCCGGGCCCGATGCCGGCCAGTTCGATCACCTTGATTCCGGCGAGAGGCCCCATAAGATTAATGCTCCATGATCGAGGGGGTTTCGGGAAGAGCGCTTCCGGAACTTCGCTTGCATGGATTCGGTTCCGCAGACGCAGCAGGGCTGTAATTTTCCGGGAACATAGCAGGGAATCCCGAATCCGGTCAAGCGCGCCGGCGGGGCGGAGCGGAAACCTATCCCCTGTGACCAGCGTCACTGAATTGCGGTATAGGAGTATGCGAACAATGGACGCCCTTCGCGTGCCATAATAGAGATACGGTCAATTCAGAGAGCAAACAGCACCCAGCCCGGCGATTCGGCACAGTCTCATGGTCCTAGGATTCTTCAAGCGCGGTCCCCAGCAGCCGCAATCCCCCGCATCCCGCCGGAAACCCGCGCCCCAGCCCCGTGGCCTGGCCGCCCTGCTCGAGCGGGGCGTCAAGCTCCAGCCGGAGCGGGAGGCGCAGTTGCGGAAAGGGATGGAGGACGGCCTCGCCTTTTACAACCGGTGCAACGAATCCCGCCTGGAGCAGGCCTTCGGCGCCTTCGACCCGGAAATGCGCCATGCGTTATTCGAGTTGATGTTTCTGCTGCACGTAAACGACCCGCAGCTTTCGGAAATCACCTACACCGCTTACATGAAAGACAACACCGCGGGTATTCCGCGCTACCTGAAATTTCAGCGCACGCGGAACTTTCACATGGAAGGCGCCCCCCACGGAGTGCGGGGGCTGGCCGCACTGTCCCCGGTGTTCCATAAGGAATTCAAGGCGCACATTAAGAAGCAGTTCGGACGCCCGGTGCCGGTGCTTCCCGACGCGGAGTGCCCGATCGTATGCCTGCAATCCATCGGCTCCATCGGCACGGTGGGGCACAAGTCCGGCGAGTCGGACCTGGACCTGCAGGTGGTCTACGATCTGAACCCCCGCGTCCCGGACGTTTCGGACTGGGATGACGACGCCTTCCGCGAGGCCCTGAAGGCCGACCACGCGGCCTGGCTGGAGGGATACAAGGCCGAGCACGAGATTTCGGACGACTACCTGAAAATCCTGGAAATCAGACAGGAGCTGAGCGCCCAGTCCGCCCGCTACCTGACCGGCAAGTATCCCAGGCTTTACCGCTATCTGATCCAGGAGGGCAACGACTACAACGAAGAGTTGAAGCAGGCCCGGGGCCCGGCCATGCGCCTGGGCCTGGTGAGCGAGCTGATGCTGGTGGTGGAAAGCCACGCGCGGCTGGCATGGGCGGAGCGGACGCGCAGGCAGGAGGTCCTGCTGATAGAACGGGTGGGCCGCATCCAGGACTACGTGAGGGAAAAATACCACCGGACGGAAATCTACCTGTTCACCTGCGCCCTGGACCTGTACCGGGCGGGGCGGTACACCTCATCACTGGAATTCAAGGAGTCTTCCGGCTCCGCCTATGAGCTGATGCTGAATTACGAGACCCTGATGCCGGGCATCCAGTTTACCCCGACCGTGCCCAGCCATTTCGCCTTTCCCGACATCGTCAACAACGACGCCGGATTTTACGGCCGGCTGGAAACCTACATCCGGTTCGGCGCGCTGGAAATTTACCGGGAGGCGGCCCCCATGCTGGTGGACATGGGACACACCCCGGACCTGGACGAAACCTACGTGGGGCAACACCGGGGCGCGGTATATTGGGAGGCGTTCAAGGCGGCCTCGGGCAACCTGCCCAAGGCGACTCTGAACCTGCTGCGTTACGAGATGCTGCTGGACAAGCGGTTCCTGAAGACCATCGTGCAGATGCTCAAGGAACCCAAGGCAATTGACCGGTTTATCGCCCCCAGACCGGAGAGCACCCAAGCCATGAAGGAAGCCTTGGAGGATCAAAGCGGCGGGGTGCCCGGCTGGGTCCTGCTGGAACTGGAGGCGGGACATCCTTCGCTGCTGCACGACCCCTGGTGGCTGCGCTACAAGGCGCTCAAGACCGGCTTCGGCGAGGAGGCGGGCGTGCCGGGCCTGGAGCCCGCCGAGCGCAAACAGCTCTCCAGCTGTGTGGACCTGGCCTTCGCGCTGCACATCCGCATTTCAGACGTGTTCACCAAGCCCGGAGACACCCGCAAGCTGAACTCCAACCGGGAGCTGGTGCTGAAGGATTTTCTGGCCTACGCCTTTCCGCCCGGCACGGAAAAACGGCGCTACCTGGAACATATCTTTGCGGGCGAGGTGCGGGCGGTGAACCGCTTCGAGTCCGAGTTGCGCGCCAACTTCAGAATGTCCCTGGAGCGCACCCAGCAGAAGATAGAGGCGTTCGACCTGGGCGGCCTGCGCAGAGGCAGTGACGAGGTAAAGCTCTGGTACCACTATTATGAGGAAAATTTCGAACCGAAGCCGAACGTGGTGCAGCGCACCATCATGAACCACCTGAAGGTCTCCCGGGACCGCCTGCGGCTGGGCTACAAGATCGGCGAGGGCTGGTTTTTCACTTCCATTCAGCGGGAATCCGGCGTGGGGAAGCGGTTCGACACCTTCGGCGTGTTGAACCATCTGCCCGAGGAGGTGACGGTGGTAGAAGGGAGCAGCTTTCTGGCCGGGCTGGCGAACTGCCTGATTAACGGCTACTACGGTATTATCAACGAGGGCTCGCTGAAGGAAAACCGCACCGTGCTGGAGCTGGACGCCACGCAACTGACCACCGGCGACCAACTGGACGACGCGGCGGCTTATGTGGGCCGAGGCCACATTGACCGGATGCTGGAACGGATCATGGCGTTCTTTCCCTACGGGTACCACCACTACATGGATTTCCTGCGCCAGGATCGCCGCATCCGCAAGGTATTCGTGTTTCTCAACCTGTGGAAATTCGGCCGCCTGTCCATCCTGTACCGGGACAATCTGAACACATGGTATTGTGACGAGTACGACCACCCTGAACTGAAACAATCCGCCGAGGCCCTGCGCAAGGATCACAAGGCCATGGTGAACGCGGCGCCGGTGCACGAGACCCTGGAGCGCTTTCTGCGGACCCACGCCGTTGAGGTGGGCGAGGTGGATTTGGCCACCTGGGTCAATCCGAACAGCACGGAGACCGCCCGTCCCATCTCCGACGTGGCGTTCAAGGAAGACCTCCTGGCCACCGCTTTCAATAACGCGATTGTGAACCTCCACCCAAGCAAGGGCGGTTGAGCGGGAGGGCCTTATCCCATGACGGCAGGAAACGGCAAGCGGCCGCTGAAGGGCGTGGTGGTCTGTCCCCAGCCCCGCGCGGCGGAGGTGGGGGCGGAGGTGCTGCAGGCGGGAGGAAACGCCTTCGACGCGGCCATCGCCACCGCCTTCGCGCAGATGGTGGCAGACCCGTTCATGTGCGGGCTGGGCGGCATGGGCACGCTGCAATACTTCAAGGCGGCCACGGGGGAGCACGGCATGATTGATTTTCACAATCGGGCCGGCTCCGGGGTAACGCCGGAAATGTGGGAGCACGAGACCAGCGGACGCACCGAGGTGTCCAAGTACGTAGTGTTCGACGACTGCCGCAACGAGCTGGGCTATTCCTCCATCATGACGCCGGGCAGCGTCGCGGGATTTTACGAGGCCCACCGCCGCCTGGCCAGCCGGCCCTGGAATGAGCTGCTGGCGCCCGCGGCGAGCATGGCCCGCGAGGGCCTGGAGCTTACGCCGTTCGTGGTGGAGTTCTGGACACGCAAGCTGCAACCCGGCATGCCGGACGCGGTGCGGCGCATCTCCACCACGGAGGCGTGCAGGAAGATTTTCCTCCACCCGCAGGGCAGGCTCTACGAGGTGGGGGAGGTGCTCGCCAATCCGGACATGGCCGATACCCTGGAGCGCATCGCCGCGGGCGGAGCCGAGGAGTTCTACCGGGGCGCGCTGGGGCGGGAGATCGCCCAGGACCTGGAGGCCCATGGCGCATTCGTCACCGGGGAGGACCTGGCCCGCTACGAGGTGCGCAACGGCCCTCCCCTGCGGGGCAGCTACCGCGGCCATCCGGTCGCTTCCAACGCCCCTCCCGGCGGCGGGGCCACGCTGATCGGGATGCTGCACATTCTGGAGCAGTTCGAGCTGGGTCAACTGGAGCATGGCTCGGCGGCCCACCTGGACCTGGTCGCACGGGCCATGGCGGCGGGCCACGTGGACCGGGAAACCTGGCTGGGCGACCCGGAATTCACCGAGGTGCCATTGGACAGGCTGCTGTCGGCGGATCACGCGCGCGGCTGGTCGGAGGAAATCCGCTCGGGCCGCTTTCCGCGGATGGAAGGGGAGGTGCCCCCTTCCTGCACCACCCACCTGTCCGTATGCGACGAGGCGGGGAACGCGGTCTCCTGCACCCACACCATCGGCTACGGCTCCGGGGTGGTCACGCCCGGACTTGGCTTTGTGCACAACAATTCCATGGCGCTGTTCGACCCCCTGCCCGGCCGGCCCAATTCCATGGCGCCGGGCAAGGCCCGCAACACGGCCATGGCGCCCACGATCCTCTTCGATGCCGGGGGCAGGCCGTTCCTGATCGTCGGGGCGCCGGGAAGCAGCGTCATCATCAGCGCGATTCTGCAGACGATCGTGAACGTCGTGGATTTCGGCATGTCCGCGGTGGAGGCCGTCAGCGCGCCCCGCATCCACTGCGAGGGCGGCCCGCTCCATGCGGAGGCCCGCATGCAAGGCTCCGTGCGCCGGGAACTGGAAGCGATGGGGCACGAGGTGCGGCAAAGCCCCAAGAGCTTCGACCCCACCATGGCCCGCGCCCACGCGCTCCTGCTGAAGGACGGCCAATGGCAGGGCGGCGCGGACCCACGGGGCGGCGGCGGCGTGGCCTATGCCCGCTGAGCGCCCGCGGGCCATGGCAACCCGGCAGGCATAATAGACATCCCCCCGCTAAAGTTTTCCTCCTCCCCACCGATAAAAGATAAGCGTGAACAACCACAGGGCGGACTCCCATCGCGCCCGCGCACAAGCAAGCCGGTCAACTTTCAAGAGACAATGGATCGCCATGAGCCTGGTAATTGCCCCGGTGGAAATAGACGTGATCGTCAGGAAGATTGACACCCTGCTGAGAAAGTTCGCCGATGAAAAGAACTATGCGGGCTGGCGGGTGGAGCAATTCGAAGACAGCCTGATCAACAGCCGCTTCAATCCGGAAGCACCCTACGGCAGGTACCTGAAGGACGCCGTCGTGTTGAAATTCTTCAATGGTGACGAGAACGCGGAAAGGTATCTGCGGCAAATCAGGGACAAGAACGAGGCGCAGGGCCACGGCAACAAGAGAGTCCCGGGCACGGGGATCGAGCTGATCAATTATTCGGTGTGCCCCAACTGCAAGGAAGTCTTCAGCTTCAAGCAGATGCAGGAATATTTTACCAACCCCGCCCCCATGCCCGAAGTTGACCGCCATGACCAGCTGTTGCACGACACGCGCATGCGCTGTCACAACTGCCACACTTACTTCGTTCCCGCGCTGGTGGTCTGCAAGGGCGTACCCACCTCGGAGGTGCAGGGCCTGTGCCGCGTGCAGACGGTCTATCTGATCGAAGAAGCGTGCCTGGCCAAGGGCAAGCGGGTGTTGACCAGGAACCGCCAGAACATCAGAGTGGACAAGGATGGCAAACGGTCGATCGTGAACGACGTTTATATTGAAGACCTCAAGGAAAAACCCGGCCTGATCGCCAACCTGATTTATCACACCCCCGACAAGCTGGCGTGGTCCTTCATCAACGCCAAGAACATTCCCAACAAGGACCTGCTCTTCGGCATCCGGGTCTGAAGCGGCGCCGCTCCCCCTGGGCGCCACAACCCGCCTGTGCGCTCCCGCCGCGGGTACTCCGGCCGGCCGCCTAGCTTCCGCACGCCCGCGCCACCATCACGATCACATTGGCCGTTTCGTCGTCCTGCACCGTCACGGTGACCGGACTCGGCGCCAGGGACAGATATCCTGTCGTGTCGCTCGTCGCGGCCGCATTCACCGCGACGTTCAGGTCAAAGACCTGGTCGCCGTCCATCTGATCGTCGTCCTGCCCGAACAGGTAGACCCGCTGCGGACTGCTCCAGTCCGTAATCGAAAAGTACAGGGAGACCGACTCGCCCTCGGGCCCCGCGCCGTCGCCCAGCAACGCCTCGGAAGGGTCCGTGCAGGTGACGTCCACCACCACATCGCCGTCCGGCGGCGCATTGAGCACCACGGCGAAGGAGCCGACGCCCCCCGCCTCGGCAAAGCTGGTCAGTCCCTCGATCACGGTCACGCCCGGGGAGTCGTCGTCCACGTTGACGGCGGAAACGGCCACGCCCGGCCCACCGCCGGAGACGAAGGCAGAGGCGGAGGCGGAGGTTTGCAGCACGAGGCTGAAGGCCTGATTGCCGTCAATTTCCTCATCGTCCAGACCCGTCACGGTGATCGTCTGGAGAAAGCCCCAATCGGCGGAGGTAAAGGTCAACTGCGGCGGGTCCACGGTCACCTCCGTGGGATCGAGCCCGGTGATGAATACGGTGGCCGCGCCGGCGGGCTCGGATTTGAGGCGCACCTGAAAGCTGTCCTCGCTGCCCTGCTCGCCGGTGAGCAAGGTGGCGAAGGTGCTGTCCTCCATCTGGATCACCACCGCGGGCGGCGGAGATTCGGACTCCTCGTTCCCATCCCTCGCGCAGGCGGCCAATGCGGCCAACAGCACGAGCAGCAGGGCCGGAAGCCAGCCAAGCGAAATATAGGGGAAGGGCGCCGCGGACGCGGCCGTACCGGACGAAGCCCGGCATACGGTATTGGTTCTCATCACCCGGTACTCCATTACTGGGTAAGAAAATTGTCGCGCCGCAAAGGGCTTCCAGGCCCCGCGGCCCGGCCGGCGTCCCTGCCGGCCCTATGCACTGTCATGCATGACCTGCCGAGCGGATATTCCAAATGCGTGCCGTGGGCGGCTTTTTTTGCGGCCTGGGCGAAAAATAGCGCGGGCTCCTCGATGGGCGGCGTCTCTGCGTTGCCTCCGGCAGCCAAAAACGGCAAGGTGGACTCTGACCGGCGGGGACGATTCTCACCCGGCCGGTCACGGCCAAACCAGACTTCCTCACGGCTCGTTCAGGGGTGCATGACCGGCCGGAACCCCCCGGCAGCCAAACCGGCGCCGGCGGGCCGAGGCGTCGATTATTTGCGATATCGCTTATGCAGGGCTATTCCGTTTCTGAAATTTTCGCGCTCGCCTCCCACTGGTCGGTGCTGGCCTTCCTGGTGGTGTTCGGCGCGCTGGTACTGGATTTCCTGCAGCGGCGGCTGTTGGCCCGCATCCAGCGCCGGCTGGAGGAGCATACGCGCACCCCGTGGGACGACGCCCTGGTGGCTTCGGTGCGCGGGCCGCTGAGCCTGCTGATCTGGGTGCTGGGTATCGGGTTCGCGGCGCAGATCGCCGGGGAGCATACCCAGGCGGCCGTGTTCGGCGCCGTCCCGGCGGCAAGGGGGCTGGGGGTCATCGTGGCGCTCGCGTGGTTCCTGATGCAGGTCGTCAGGAACGGCGAGCAGGTCTACATTCTCACCGAGCGCGAGGGTGAACCCGCGGTGGACCGTGCCACCGTCAACGCCATCGCCCGCCTGCTGCGCATTTCGATTTTCATTACCGCCGGGCTGGTGGTGCTGCAGAACCTGGGCTTCAGCATTTCGGGGGTGCTGGCCTTCGGCGGAATCGGCGGGCTGGCGGTGGGCCTTGCGGCGAAGGATCTGCTGGCCAATTTCTTCGGAACGCTCACGATTTTGCTTGACCGCCCTTTCGCGGTGGGAGACTGGATCCGCTCGCCCGACAAGGAGATCGAGGGCGTTGTGGAATTCATCAGCTGGCGGATGACCCGCATCCGCACTTTCGACAAACGGCCCCTCTACGTGCCCAACGCGGCTTTCACCACCATCTCCGTTGAAAACCCGAGCCGCATGGGCAACCGCCGCATCTACGAGACGGTCGGCATCCGCTACGAAGACGCCCACCGCATGGCCGGGATCGTGCGGGACGTGGAAGCCATGCTGCGGGGCCATCCTGAAATTGACGGGGAGCAGACCCTGATGGTCAATTTCAACACCTTCGCCCCCTCCTCCCTGGATTTCTTCGTCTACACTTTCACCAAAACCACGGACTGGGCGCGCTTCCACCAAATCAAGCAGGACGTGCTGCTGCAAATCTCAGGCATCATCGCCGGTCATGGGGCCGAGATCGCCTTCCCCACTTCCACCCTCCACCTGGCCGGGCCCTTGCGGATGGGCGAACCGGAACCCTCGGAAAGCACCTAAACGATCACGAGGCGCGGGCGGGCGCCATGGGAAATGCGGCAAATTGGCTTTGATTTACCGCCACCACCCTGCCAGGGGGCGCCAAAAAGCGGACAATTTATCTCGGAAACTATTGAACCAACAAACGAATTGGGTTCGTTTGATAATTTATATTATTTCGCGCCAATTCACGGACGGACGGCGCCCATCACTGCCACCGTGGAAGGGGCGCTCCATCCTAAGCCTAGCATCGCCCGCGCACCGGCGGTAAGCGCCAACGCCGGCAACATCAGGTCAGCCAACGCCACGGGAACAAGCAGGGAGAGGGGGCGGCTAATCCGGCAGCCCGGCATGGGGTATGCTCCTCCTTGCATTTTCCGATGGATGCCGCCACGGGAGTCTCCGACCG
>CBDUSX010000085.1:0-10008 GCA_965369935.1 uncultured bacterium | reverse complement strand
AATTTAACCGGCCCTGGGCTCAGGGGAAGAAACTGGGCCGTGCACGGGCAGGCGAGCGAATCGAGCAGGCCGTGAAAAGGCTTCTGGCACTGGGCATGGGCGTTAAGCGCGCAGCACGCAAGATGGGCGTTGCGCAGCCTCACAGAGCGCACCCATCGGGGACCAGTTCAGGAAGGTACTCGTATGCGATCTCACGGAGCTGTTCCGTGCCATAGCCGTTCATACAAATACTATGTATTGGTAGTAACGGAATATTATTACTGTAACGATAAGTATGGAAAATAAGACTAATCTATCAGGGGCCATACTAATGGAGAAATATAAAATGAAGACTCCATTTATTAATTCTTATGCCATAATAATATCAGCGGCGTTATTAATGGCTACACTTGCTTTTTCTTCCTGTGCATCCATCTCACGGACGCATCATGTGTCCGGTAACTGGTTCAGTGACGGTACTTACAGGGTGGATGAAAAAAACCGGAATTCGGTAATGATGCTTTTTAGAGACATGCTCAGGCATAATGGCCTGTCGTTTCCGCCTGACATTCGCGGGGTCGCATTTCGGCGTCCGAGAACGGACCGAGAGGTGATGTACATATGCCGCCGAATAGGTCTTGCGTTTGACAGCAATGATCCGGGTAGTTGGGAGTTCGTCTGTAAGTCAGCGGTCTGAATGATTGTTGAGTGGATGGAACCGGCGACCCGTTCGACGTGGGGATTCTGCCGCGGGGGGCGGTATGGGGTAATGACCTGGAGCTCCCGCCATACAAGGTTTTCGTCAGGCACGGGGGAGGGACATGAGGTTCCCAACACATTCTGTGCGGAAAGTGCGGGCGAAATGTCTCATTCTTGGGGCAACATGCCCCGTTGCGGCGGCATGGGGATTGAAGATGGACACCCCGCCGGGCCGAAACCTATCCCGGTGGATCAACTGGCGGGAATAAATTCCGCTGTATTTACAAAAGTCTGGCCAACCTGCTTGATAATAATTTGCCAACGCTGGATTCTTACTGGATAGGTGGCACAAGAGTTCCAGGCGGCATAATGAATTACCTTGCGGCAAGCAGGGGGGGTATCGACATGTCTGCCCGTCTTGCGCCGTAAGCGGCGGGGAATTCGACCCGGGATAGAGTCAACGCGGGGGCCGGCGGAGGCGGGTTATGGCCCGCGGTTGCCGATGCGCCGGGGAAGATGGTTTGGGGGGGGGCGCTGAAGGATTTGGCGCTCACCGGCACAAAACAAAATCAGATAAGTTCGAGAGGTTCCATGCGATTCTTCGTGTGCGCCCTAATGGCCTGTCTGTTGGCGCTGATGCTCACGTCCCGGCTATGGGCTGAGCAGAGTGCCACGCTACCCCCGCTGAAGGTTAAGCCCAAACTGGCCGGGTTGGGCAAGCGCCTGTTCTTCGATCCGCGGCTCTCCGGGGACACGGCCATCAGTTGCGCCTCCTGCCACGTGCCCGGCAAAGGCTTTGCCGACGGCAAGGCCCTTTCCGATGCCTATCCCGGCACCTTGGGATTTCGGAATACGCCAACGCTGATCAACACCGCCTATAAGGAAGTGTGGTTTCACGATGGCCGCATCGGCACCAATCTCAACGACATCACGCGGGATCAACTGACCGAAACCTTCTGGATGAATATGGACATGCGCCTGATGCAGGAGCGGGTGAAACAGGACCCGGTTTATGTGCGCATGTTCAAGGCAGCGGGTTTGGGAGAGCCCTCCAATGGCGGAATTCGCAATGCGATCCCGGAATTCTTGAAAACTCTGACCTCAAAGAACGTACCGTTCGATCGCGGGCGGCTTTCCGCCGCGGCCAAGCGGGGCATGGCCATATTCAAGGGCAAGGGAGGGTGCGGCGCCTGCCACCGTGGTCCGTTGTTCAGCGACGGCAAGCCACACAATTTGGGTGTGCCGGAAAACCCGGAGGTCTTCAAAGATCCCAAGCGCCATGTCACGTTTATCGGATTCGCCAAGTTCATGGGAATCCAGAATTACATGAACCTCAGGCGCGACCCCGGCGCCGCGGTGCGCACCAATTATGCCAAGGACATGGGAACGTTCATCACCCCCACCTTGCGCGAGTTGAAGCACACCGCGCCTTACATGCACAACGGGGTCTTCGCTACGCTGAAAGAGGTGGTGGCCTTCTACAACCGGGGCGGCGGCAGGGACCGGAACAAGGACAAGCGCATCAAACCCCAGGGTTTGAGCGGAAAGGAACAAAGCGATTTGGTGGCCTTTCTGGAATCCCTGTCCGGCGATCCCCTGACCTCGGGCGAATATGTGGAAAAGAATCTGGACACCACATACAAGCCCATTGCCGACTGGTGGAATGCCAGGAACTAAACGAGCCGTCTTAGGGGGAGAATTGAAATGGTGCGACGGATATCCTTCACGTCGCTGATCCTGGCGATGGGCGTGACCTTCGGAACGTTGGCGGCCACCGCCGCGCCCGACCCCGACCAGGATCCGCCTTTGGCCGCGCTTCCGGCCCCGCCCAACCCGGCCGACAATCGCACCAGCCCAGCCAAGGTTGACCTGGGCAAGCTGCTTTTCTTCGACGGCCGGCTCAGCGGCGATGGTTCCACCCCCTGCTCGGGATGCCATATACCTTCGGCGGGGTGGGACTTCCCCACCCCCATCAGCCGGGGATATCCGGGTACCGTGCACTGGCGCAACAGCCAGACCATCATCAACTCGGCGTATTACGGAAAGTTGTTCTGGGCCGGATCCTCCGGTTCCCTGGAACAGCAGGCGAAGTCCGCGGCCACCGGAGCCGTCGGCGGCAACGGCGAAAGTGAAATGATGGAAGCCAAGCTGGCCTTCGTTCCCGAATACCGGCGGCGCTTCCGGGAGGTGTTCGGCGACCCCTGGCCGAAAGTGAACAATGCATGGCTCGCCATTGCCGCTTTCGAGCGCACGCTGGTACAGCGCAATACGCCCTTCGACCGCTTCATGCGGGGGAAATCCGGCGCGCTCACTGCGAAGCAGAAGCAAGGGCTGGCCCTGTTCAAAGGCAAGGCCGGTTGCGTGGAGTGCCACAACGGTCCTTTGCTGAGCGACGAGAAGTATTACAATCTGGGGGTGCCCCGCCACGAGGGCTGGGCCAATAATGCGCTCAAGCAGATCACGTTCCGGTATGAGCTTTATGCCAAAGGGGTGACGGAGAAGATGTACCGGGTCACCAAGGACGATCCGGGCATGTATTTCCGTACCAAGGAAAAGCGCGACCTGGGCAAGTTCCGCACGCCCTCTTTGCGCTACACCAAATACACCGCACCCTACATGCACAACGGGGCGTTCCCCACCCTTCAGGCGGTCGTCGCGTTTTACAATCAGGGCGGGGGCAAGGACAACTGGGGCAGCAAGACTCCGATCCTCCGGCCGCTGAATCTCACCGCTTCGCAGATACAGGCGCTGGTGGCTTTTCTGGAAAGCCTTTCGGGCAAGCGCATCACCATGAATCCGCCAAAGCTTCCACCCGATGCCCCCCTTGGGCCAATAAACCGATAGGGAGAACCGCACGTGAACAGGAAAGAATCATTCCCGCAGGAGGAGCAGGCCCATTCCGGAGTGGATTGCGCCATATCCCGCCGGCGATTTCTGGTGGCCGGAACCACCGCGGTCGCCACCTTGACGGTCGTGCTGAACATCCCCGGGCAGGCTGAAGGCCAGCAGGCGGCGGTGGTGCGATATCCCCGCAAAAAGATCGGACAATTGAGCCGGTTGAAAAACGACAAGCCGGTGTCCTTCTCCTACCCCGATAATGGCAAGCAGTCCTTTTCAATGCTTGTCAAGCTGGGCACACCCGCCGGCGGGGGAGTGGGCAGAGGGCGCGATGTGGTGGCCTTCAACTCCACCTGCACCCACCAGGGTGGGCCGTTGGGTTCCAGCTACAAGGCGGCCACCAAGACCCTGGGAGCCTGCCCGCTTCATCTGTCAACCTTCGACCTGACACGCCACGGCATCATCGTTTCGGGCCAGGCCTATCAAAGCCTGCCCCAGGTGTTGTTGGAGGTGAAGGGCGACAACATTTACGCCGTCGGCTTGATGGGGCTGATCTTCGGACGGCATGACAACCTGAAAGGATAGAGGGAGCGCCATGGCCACACCGTATTATATTCCCGAGGACAAGGTTGTCCTTCCACCGAAGAACGCCGATGTTCTGACCACCGCCTGCGATTACTGCGTCGTGGCTTGCGGATACAAGGTCTACCGCTGGCCCGTGGGCCAGCAGGGAGGGCCGAAAGCCAAGGACAATGCCTTGGGACTGGATTTCCCCACCTACACCCTCCAGTCATGGGTTGCTCCGACCCAGCACAACGTCGTCATGCACCAGGGCAAGCCACACCATGTAGTGGTGCTTCCCGACAAGGACGCCAAGGTGGTCAACACCTTCGGCGATTCCTCGGTGCGGGGCGGCTTGCTGGCTCAGAAGCCTTATAATCCCAACACGCCCACCAGGGATCGCCTCATCTCGCCTCTGCTTCGTGTGCGGGGCATTTTGATGCCGGTCAGTTGGGACTACGCGCTGGATATCGCCGCTGAAGTGGCCCAGCACGTCATTCAAAAGCACGGCGAGAACGCTTATTCGGTGAAGACGTTCAGTTATGCTTACATCGAAAACACCTACGCCATCAGCAAATTCGCGCTCCGCCATATCGAAACGGCGGCCTTCACCTTTCACGACACGCCTTCCGATGTGTCCTCCACACCGGGATTTCGCGATGCGGGATTCGACAATTTCGCCCCGTCCTACAAGGATTGGGGGGATGCGGAGGTGCTTTTCATGGGTGGGACGGACCCTTACGAAACCAAGACCATTCTGTTCACCCAGCACATCATGCCGGCCATGGCCCGGGGGCAAAAAGTCATCATGCTCCTGCCCCGCGAGTCTGCCGGAGTGGCCCATGTGAAGAAGATGGGTGGCCTGCACCTCGACAACTATCCAGGCACGGACAATCTGGTGCTCAATGGCATCGCCCGCATCATCGTGAAAAACGGCTGGGAGGACAAGGCCTGGATCAAGCAGTGGGTAAACAACAAATGGGGATCCAGTTCGGGGTTTGGCCAAGGGACCCGCAACACGCCGTGGCAATGGCGCACCACCTGGGGCAAGTTCCAGACCAAGGGGTTCGAGGATTGGAAGAAGTGGTTGCTTTCCCGCCCGGAATACAAAGCCGCCAATGTGGCAAAGGTCTCCGGCGTGAGCAGGAAAAAAATGCGCACGGCGGCGGAATGGATGGCCAAGCCCAAGCGCGGCAAGCGCCCCAAAACCTCCGTGGCGATCGAAAAGGGACTGTTTTGGTCCAACAACACCGGGAATACGATTGCCGTCTCTTCCCTGGCGATCATTTGCGGGGCCGGCGGACGGCCCGGCCAGATGGTGGGCCGGTTCGGAGGGCACCAACGCGGCGGGCAGCGCGGCGGGAAATACCCCCGCAACAAATCACCGGAGAAGCTGCCGGGCCGCAGACGCAGGGCCCTGGACACCGACCGCTGGCTGGTTTCCGGTCACACGCGGCTCGCCCATGTCATCGGCACGACATGGATTCAATCCATGTGCGGAAGCCAGGGGTTATACGACGCCTTTCATCGCCTGGTGCAGGCCAACCCCCACCAGGTACGCACCCTGGAAAAGCGGCAGGTCATCGACACCCTCAAGCGGCGGGCCGATTCCGGCGGCATGGTGGTGTTCAATCACGATATTTATCTGGTCAATCCCATCGGAAGCCAGTTTGCCGATATTGTCTTTCCCGCATCGGGTTGGGGGGAGAACGATTTCATGCGCGCCAACGGTGAACGCCGGCTGAGGCTTTACCAGAAATTCTGCGACGCACCCGGAGAAGCGAAGCCCGACTGGTGGATCGTGGCTCAGTTGGGCAAGCGCATGGGATTCGACGGTTTTGACTGGAAGAATTCCAACGACGTGGCCGAAGAAGCCGCCCCCTTCTCCCGCGGCAGCCGCAAGGACTTCTATATGGTGTTGGTGGATGCCCGGAAGAAGGGAATCACGCTCCACGAGCGCATGCGCCGGTTCGGCACCGAGGGCATCCAGGGTCCCGTGATGCGGATCAACGGAAAGCTGCAAGGCACCCTGCGTCTTCACGACACCCAGCGGCGGGGCCAATTGCCGGAAAGCGGCCCGGACGGCGCCAACGTGTGGAACAAGAAGATCACCCACTTCAATTCACAGACGGGCCGGTGCAACCTCGAGAAATCTCCCTGGGATCTGTATTCGGACTTCTGGGAGTGGATGAAGCCCAAGGGAGCCGAGCTATGGATAACCAACGGCCGTATCAACGAGGTCTGGCAGTCGGGCTATGACGACCTCGAACGGCGCCCCTATATCACCCAGCGCTGGCCCGAGAACTTTGTGGAGATTCATCCTGACGATGCCCGGAAACGCGGGATAAAATCCGGTGACCGGGTGATGCTTTATTCTGATCGGGTTCCCGCTCATAAGGATACGCTTCTAGGCATCGAAACCTCGGACTTCCAGTTCACCTCGCTGCTTAAAAATGGTCACATCGAAGTCCAGACCGCGGGAATCACGGCCATCGCCTTGGTGACGACGGGCATCAAGAAAGGGGTGCTCTACGGCTCTTTCCTGGACAAACGGCAACCGGCCAATGCCCTCCAGGCGCGGGTGGTGGACTGGATCAGCGGAAATTACAATTACAAGATAGGCGTGGGTAATATCAAAAAGATCGGAACCTCACCCTACCAGAAGGATTTCCGCTCCATGTCCTTTGCGCCTCGTAATATTACCATCTAGGGCAATAAACCAGATTTCATGCCGCCGAATCCCGCGGGGCCCGGCGGCATGTTCCTCTAACCCAGCGCTCCCGCCCAACCCGATATGACGCTGAAAGACGATGCTGTCGGAGGGGCTGTCGCCCTGTTGGACAGCCCGGATGCCAACGTGCGTTGCCTTGCGCTCCAGTTTTTGGGGCGGGTCGGTCCGCCGCGTCTGGCCGTTCGTATCGCCGATTTCCTGTGGAATGAAGATCTGGACGTGTGCTACGACGCCGTGGCCGCCCTGGGGGCGTTGGGCGATTCGGCCGCGGCCGCTCCCTTGTGGGAGTTCTACCGGGCTGTCCCCTCCGGAGACCATCGCGTGGCCGTTCTGGCGGCCCTGGGGCAAATCGGAGGGAAGGAAGCGGAGCGGCAGTTGATTTCCGTGCTGGAGCATCGCGACGCCTCGTGGGACGAGGTGATGACCGACGACTGGGATGATTACCGGGATGCCCGGCTCAAGGCGCTGGAAGCCTTGGGGCGGCTGGGGGGAAGTAGGGCGATACCGGTCATTTGCGATCTGCTGCGAAGCACGGAGAACGAGGACCTGTATGGCGAAGGCGTGCGCGCTCTGACCGCCATGGGCCCGGATGGGCATGAGGCTCTGTGCCAACTGCTGCCCGGCTCTGTGCCATGGTTGCAATGGCGGATCGCGGATGCTTTGGGGAACCTCGGCGACCCCAAAGATGAGAAGTCACTCCGGATATTGCTGAGCGGCGAACACCCCAAGGCGCAGACCGCGGCCTTGTCGGCGCTGGCCCGGCTGGGTGCGTTCCTGGGCCGGGAGGAGCTTGCACCGTGGTTGCACCATGCCGACCCGGCGCTTCGGCTGGCCGCCGTTGACCATGTGGCCGCGCTTCCGGCGGAGACCGTGGCGGAGGAATGGCTCGGGCTGTTGAACGATTCCGATGCAATGGTGCGGCAGGCTGCCGTGACAGCGGCCGGAAAGACAGGACTCCAGGCCTTTGCCTCCGTTTTTCACCGCCGGATAAATGACCCGGATCAATCCGTTCAACTGGCCTCCCTTGAAGCGCTAGCTCGGCTGGACGCGGAAAACCTGGCGGAAACCCTGCTGCCGATCCTGCAGGACACCGGGCAGATGCCTCTGGTACGCCTGCGCATCCTGTCGATTTTGGCTCGGCGGCCCACCCCCTCGCTTCGCGAGACCATGATGGCGTGCCTGCGGGACCGGGACCCCGCCATTCGGTGCGAGAGCCTGGCCGCCCTTGCGCGAATGGACGAGGCGGGGGCGCCCGCCCTGCTCATCCAGGCGCTGGGGGGCACCCTGCTTGACCCCTCCCCCGAACCCGCGGCGGAATCAACCGGGGCCAAAGGCGGCCACGCTCCGGTGGCGCCGGCGGGCGGGATCGGGCCGGCCGGGCCCGAGCAGGCTATCGCCCCACCGGAACCCCCCGGGGAAGGCCCCACGGCCACCCTTGACGCCGTCATGCACCCCGAACCGGCCATGGCCGCACCGGAAGAAGCCGAACCAGCGCCAACCTTATCTTCCGGCGAGCAGAATCTGCTCAATCGGATCAATGCGGACACGCGAATCGGCGAGGAAAAGCTGCAACAACGCAACAGGCCCGCCGACCTGGACCTGCGGATTCATGCGGCGCAGCTGCTGGCCGAGTACCATTCGGAGGAGGCCCTGGAACTGCTGCTGCATGCCCTTTCCGAACCGATCCCTCCCTTGCAGGAAGAGGCCGCGCGAACCCTGGGCGGCATGTTGCACAGGGACGCCGTTGATTCCCTGGCCCTCTTGCTGGCCTCCCCTCATCCCACCGTCTGCGACGCGGCGATCAAGGCCCTCACAAGAATAGGGGGAGACGGCGCGAAACTGGCGCTCAGGGAAGGGGCGACCTCAATTTCCGAATCGGTCCGTCCGGCCCTGCTGGAAGCCTTTCATGAGCTGGGGGATACGGAGTCGGAACCTATCCTGCGGGAATCCTTGCACAGCGGCAATCCCGCCGTGGTTAAAGCCGCGGCCCGGGCGGTATTGAGTCTGGGGCTGCCGGCGGGCCTCGATGATTTGCTGAGGCCGCTGGCCGAGTATCCGAATTACCACTGGAAGGGAATCGGGGAGGGATTGACGGGATCGGGCCGGAATGGAATAGGAATCGCCCTCGTATCCAGGCTCGCCGCCCCGGCGGCAGAAAGTGAAATTCCTCTATTGCTGAATTTGCTGGAGGAAATGTCGGCACTTGAAGGATGACCGGATCGCTCCCCGCGTGTCCATCCCGGGACTCGCAGCCGCGCAGATTTTCCCTGATTGACCCGAATTGCCCCGTCCGCGCCCGGTGCATTTCCGCCCTCCCGCCCCCGTTTCCGCCCACGTCTCCTTATTGTCCGAAGTTCCCATTGATATCAGTTAATTAGAGCACCTCCGAATTGCAAGACAGGCAGGGAGGGCGGGCGGCGGCTTGGCACGCTATTTCCTACCAGTACGGCAGGGATCAGCCTGAATGGGATCGGGCCGGGGGTTGATGGATCTCTCCCTCCGCCCCACGCCTCAAGGCGGGTCGAACCAGGCAGGAGAAAGGAATGCCATGAACCGAATTCGATCACAGGCGGATTTCCGGCGCAGGCAATCGGCGCGTGTGCTCTTGCGCGCTTTTCCGTTCGTGCTTGGAATGCTGCTGGCCTTGTCGCTGTCGTACAGCGAGACCAACGCCGCCGCACCCCTCTACGTGGGGGTCAAGTCCTGTGCAAAATGTCACAAGAAGGAAAAACAGGGGCGGCAGTTCGCCGTCTGGAAAAAGTCGGATCATGCGAAAGCCTATCGCACCCTCGCCGGAGAAGAAGCCAGAAAGCGGGCCGCCAGGATGGGGGTGAGCGGTAATCCGCAACGGGCGCAGGCATGTCTGGTGTGCCACACCACCGGATTCGGCGAGCCCGACGACCGCTTCAAGAGAAAATTCAAGGTGGCCGACGGGGTGCAATGCGAGGCCTGCCACGGGCCGGGGTCATTGTACAAGAAGAAAAAAGTGATGAAAAAAATTTACAAGGAGCGTGGCCCCGACAAGAAGAATCCGAGCCCTACCGCGCGGAAAACCGGCCTGATCATTCCCGATGAGAACGCCTGCAAGACCTGCCATGCGAAGGAAAGAAAACTGAACGGCAAGGTTTTCAGAAATCCCTCGTTCAAGGAGTTCGACTTCAAGAAGCGCTTCGAGAAAATCGAACACCCGGTGCCGCGCT
>CBDUSX010000084.1:0-10365 GCA_965369935.1 uncultured bacterium | reverse complement strand
GGGAAATTCCGACATCTCCGGTGTACCGCTGGCGAGCCTGCGCTACGTGGTGTTCGACACGGAGACCACGGGGCTGGAGCCCTCGCAGGGAGACGAGATCATCTCCATCGGCGCGGTCGCCATCGTGGAGGGGCGCATCCTGCGCCAGGAGACCTTCGAGCAACTGGTGGATCCGCGCCGCACCCTGAGTCCAGGCTCCATCAAGGTGCACGGCATCACGCCGGAAATGCTGGCCGGGCAGCCGCAGATCGGGGAAGCCCTGGCCGCCTTTTCCCGCTTTGCGGAAGACTCGGTGCTGGTGGCCCACAACGCGGCCTTCGACATGCGCTTTATAAAGATCAAGGAGCAGGCCACCGGGCTGCGCTTCGATCACCCCGTGCTGGACACGCTGCTGCTTTCCGCCGTGCTCCATCCCCACCAGACCTCCCATTCCCTGGACACCCTGATGGGCCGCTACGGCATCGAGGACGCCGGGCGGCACACCGCCCTGGGGGATGCGCTGATGACCGCCGAGTTGTTTCTGAATCTGTTGGCGCAACTGGAAAAGCGGGGCATGACCCTGCTCGGTCAGGTGATGGAGGCCTCCCGCAAAACGCCCCTGGCCCGCATTACTTTTTAGCAGCCGGCCCATCTTCCGGCTCGGCCAGGTAGGCGCGCAGCCCCGCTGTGTGCTCTTGGGGGATGCGCATGGGGCGGCCCCGCCCGTCCAGGAACAGCGCCTCCAGTTGGGCGTCGAGCACCGCCTCCAGACCGGGCAGGCGCAGGATGCGCTGATGAAACCGGGCGCGCACGCCGGTCAGCCTGGAAACGCTCAGTTCCACCCGGAACTCTTCCCGGGAGCGCAGGGGGGAGCGGTAGCGGATTTCAACCCTCGACAGGGTCAGGGAGCGCCCCGCCGCGGCCACCTCGGCCGGGCCGATGCCGATGGAGACGAGGAATTCGTGGCGGGTATGTTCCAGGTACTGTTGATAGACCGCATTGTTGACCACGCCGTATTGATCGAGCTCGTAGTCCCGAACCTGAAAATCCAGCGTGAAGCGCTTTCCCACCAGGGTCTCCGGCAATCAGGGAAAAATAAGGCGCGCCCCGCCCCCGGAGCCTCCCTCCAGCCGGGCCGTCCGGCCCAGGGGCAGGGTCATGTTGGGGGCGCCGTGGCCCGCCGGCAGGCCGGAGGCCACGGGAAAGGACGTTCCGCGGAACAGGTCGCGCAGCACCTCATCCAGCAGGCCGGGGGGATTCTCGTCGCAATTCTGGAAATGGCCGAGGACGATGCCGCGCAGCCCCTCGAATTTTCCCGCGGTGCGGAGATGGGTCAGCATACGGTCAATGCGGTAGGGAGCCTCGTTGACGTCCTCGACAAACAGGATCGCCCCGCGCGTGTCCACCTCCCAGGGGGTGCCCAGGGTGGTTACCAGCACAGCCAGGGAGCCGCCCAACAGCGGACCCTCCACCGGAAGGGCGGCCCAGCCGCTCCCAGGCAGTGGAGAAACGTCGAATTCCGGCCCGGCTTCGGGCTGAAACAGGGCGCGCCGCAGGGCTTCCAATTCGTCCTCCTGGGGCGGGGTGCGGGCAAAGCTGGGAGCGGCGAGGCAGGGGCCATACAGCACGGACACGCCCGCCACCGCATGCAGATAGGCGAACAGCGCCGTGGCGTCGCTGAAGCCCACCACGGCCTTGGGGGCCGCCGCGGCGATTTTTTCGCGCTCCAGCAGGGGCAGCATGCGGGCCGCGCCGTAGCCTCCGCGGGTGAAGAACAGAGCCTTGACCGCCGGGTCGCAATAGTACCGCTGGAACTGCGAGGCGCGCTGGGCGTCGCTCCCGGCAAGATACAGGTAGCGCGTCTCCTCCTCTCCTGCGTTGACCACTTCGAGCCCCCACCCGGCCAGCAGGTCGGCCGCGAATCGCAGCATGTGCACGGCGCCGTCCCCTTGATGGCTGCTCGGTGAAACCAGGGCCACCTCGTCTCCGGCCTGCAAGGCCGGCGGAGAGAGATAGGGGGGCCGCCGGCCCGACTCCGGTGCGTGCGCGCCGTCAGGCTTTTCGCTCATGAAGGATCGTCCAGGCGGGGCCGGGCCGTCAGGTAGGTCAGCCCCTCTTTTTTTCCCGCCTCGATGGTGAATTCACCCAGCACCGCCGGCAGCAGGCAGGCGTCCCCCGGCGCAAGCGGCGTGGCGCTCCCGTCCGGCAGCAACAGCCGGCCCCGTCCGGAGGCGGTGAACAGCAGGCGGTAGGTGCGCTCTCCCCCGCTCTCGAATTTCTCCTCCACGCCACGCCCGAGGTGGGTGCGCAAAACCTGAAACTGGGGGAAGTCCACCACCCGGTCCCGGTGCACGCCCCTTTGCCGGGACTCCAGGGGCTCGGTGGCCGGCGGGGTGTAGGGCGCCTTTTCCATCAAGGCCAGGGCCTGTTCCGTGTCCCAATGGGGCTGGGTCACCACCTTTTGGGCGAACATGGCGATCAGGCGCTCATAGGTCGGGGTCTGGAACTCCACCACCTTCACCCCGTGTTGCAGGGAGTGCAGCACGCCGGGCGGCAGGCAGGCCACGTCGCCTACCTTCATTGGATGGCGTCCGATGAAGGATTCCGCTTCGGCGCGCAGCCTGGCCTCCGAGGTTTTCAGCTTCGCGGGCAGCGCCTTGTGGATTTGTTTCAGCAGGGACGCCGGAGGGATCTCCGTGGAGCCGTGGCCCCGTTCGGCCAGGGCCTCGTCCACCAGCGCGTCAATTTCCCGCCGCACCTTCTCGTAGGCGCCGATTTTCTCCCCCAACTCCCGCGCCAGGGCCTGCTCCGCGCGGCTGCCGTAGCGCTTGCGGTATTTCGCCCACACGCGCTTGTCCAGCCCGGCGCGCAAACAGCCGGTGCCGTCGGGCCAGGCCTTCGGGTCCACTTCCAGCACCAGGTAGGTTTCCCATTTCTCCTCGTGCACCTCCAGGTACAGGTCGCCCAGCACCGGCTCCGGGCGCGGTTCCAGGGTTTTCAGCAGGATCGGGGCGGGGCCTGCTTCACCCATCAGGGGCAGGGGGAACATGCCCAGGGCATAGGGGAGCTCGGTTTTTCCGGTGGCCGACTCCACGCAGGAGACCCCGCGCTTCTCGATGCCTGTGTACCAGCACTCGCGGCCCCAGGGTTTTTCCACGTACCGGGTGTCCAACCGCAAGGGGGCCGTGCTGGAAACGACGGCTGCCCGCATGTGCTCCGCGGCCCAGTCAATCAGGCCCAGGGGCTCGGCCCGGAAGCGTTCGGTCAGGCCGCTGTGCTCCAGGCCGTTTTCTCTCGCGCAGACGCCCCGGTAGGTTCCGCCCGCCTCCCCGCGTTGCCAGTGCACGAGCTCCTGGTAGCGCACGGCTTGGCCCGGGCCGCGCCATTCTTCCTTGCGTTTCCGTTCCACCAGCAGGAAGACGTGCTCGGCGTTCTGCTCATCAAGGTAGGGCTCCAGACCCCGCAGCAGGCGCCCGGTGGCCGGCTCCGGGCCCAGCCCGGTCATGGTCATGAACAGGGAGCCGTCCGGCCCATGCACGGTGTCGGCGGGCGGGGTGGCGGTAAGGGTGGGAAAGCCCGAAGAGGTTGCCATCACCTGTTGCGCATCAGATTGTGTCCGGCAGGGGCGGAGTGTGCCTCAAGTCGCATGCGGGCCGCGGCCGGGAGCGGTGGCAAGTGCATCGAAGACAAGGCTGACCTGCCCGGCGCGCAATGAAGTCTTGAAATATACCAGCCGTTACAATAATTTGTAAAGTTTGACTACCCGGATCACAGGGGGGGCTCGAGGCGGCGGCCCTGCCCATGGAGGTGAAGGCCATGAGCGGATTGAAGCGGTGGAGCACGGAGGATTCCCAGGCGTTGTACAACATCGCCGGATGGGGGCAGGGCTATTTCGGCATCAACGGCAAGGGCCATCTGGCCGCCTATCCGGGGCGCGACGGCGGGGCCGCCATAGACATCCTCGAGCTGGTGGAACACGCCGCCGGAGAAGGGATGGGCCTGCCGCTGCTGATCCGTTTTTCGGATATTCTCAACCACCGCATCGCCGCACTGAGGGAGAGCTTCGCGCGCGCCATGGAGCGGGAGTCCTACCGGGGCAGGTACGTGTGCGTGTACCCGGTCAAGGTGAACCCACAGCGTCAGGTGGTGGAGGAGATCTTGCGCTTCGGCGCGGAAGGGGGCATGGGCCTGGAGGCCGGCTCCCGGCCCGAACTGCACGCCGTGCTGGCCATGCTGGAAGGGCCGGACACGGTGGTGGTCTGCAACGGCTATAAGGACGAGGCCTACGTGCGGCTGGCCCTGCAGGCGCAAAAGCTGGGCGGCAAAATCTTTCTGGTGGTGGAAAAGCCGGACGAGCTGGAACTGATTCTGCGTGTCGCCGCGGAGGAGCGGGCAGTGCCCCGTATCGGCATCCGCATCAAGCTGGTCGCCTCCGGTTCGGGCAAGTGGGAGGATTCCGGCGGCGACCGCTCGAAGTTCGGGCTCACTCCCGCCGAACTGATGCAAGTGGTGGAGCGGCTGCGCCGGGCGGAGCGCCTGGGCTGCTTCCGCCTGCTTCATTTTCATCTGGGCAGCCAGATCACCAACATCCGGGCCATCAAGGAAGCGCTGCGGGAGATGGGACGCTATTACGTGGAGCTGCGCCGCATGGGCTGCCCGGTGGATTATGTGGACGTGGGGGGCGGCCTGGGGGTGGACTACGACGGCAGCCGCACCACCAACGGCTTCTCCATCAATTACACCGAAGAGGAATATGCCTCGGACGTGGTGGGCACCCTGGCGGAACTGTGCCGCAACGAGCACCTGCCCCAACCCCACCTGATCACCGAGTCCGGGCGGGCGCTGACCGCCCACCATGCCATGCTGGCCGTCAACGTGCTGGAAACAGGCTCCCTCGATCATGGCGCCCCTCCCGCCGTTCTCGCTGCCGAACATGAACTGAATGCAAAGCTGTCTGCCTGCCACGCCCGCCTCAATGCAAAAAACCTCGCCGCAAGCTGGCAGGAGGCGCAGCTGTTGCGGGAGCAAGGAAGCCGCCTGTTCGAGCTGGGCATGCTCTCCCTGCCCCAACGGGCCCAACTGGAGGCGGTGTTCTGGAAGACCGCCGGGCGGGTGGCGCGGCTGATGCGGAAGCGGGGCGCCCCGGCTTCAGAACTGGAGGCGCTGCAAATCCTGCTGGCGGATAAATATTTTTGCAATTTCTCCGTCTTCCAGTCCCTGCCCGACGCCTGGGCCATCGGCCAGGAATTTCCCGTGGCGCCCTTGCACCGGCTGGAGGAGAAACCCACCCGGCTGGGGATTCTGCAGGACATCACCTGCGATTCGGACGGCAAGATCGGCGCCTACATCGGAACTCCGGAGCAAAAGCGCGTGCTGCCGCTGCACCCCTTGCGCAACGGGGAGCCCTACTATCTGGGGATATTTCTCACCGGCGCCTACCAGGAGATTCTGGGAGAATTGCACAACCTGTTCGGCGGCACCAATGTCCTGCACGTGGCCCTCAACGATGACGGCTCATGGCGCTACGAGCAGATGGTGCAAGGGGAGAACGTCGCGCGGGTGCTCTCTTACGTGCAGTTTCACCGGGGTGCGCTGGTGGACCGTATTGACCGGCGGGTGCGGGCCGGAGTGGAGGCGGGCCGGCTGAGCCACGCCGAAGGACGCGCGTTCCTCAGTCTTTACGAGCGGGGGCTCGACGGCCTGCCCTATCTGGCCGGCCGCCGGGGACGGAACGCCGCCCGCCGCAAGGCCCCCGGCCTTAACGCCGGGTAGGCGCCGGCCTGACCCGCCTTCCGGGCATTTTCCCATGTGTGCGAAATGAACGAGTACCCGCCCTTCGGTGGCAGCGACGCCCGCAATCCGGGCCGCGATGCGGCGCGGGTGGCCGTGCTGCCTGTGCCCTATGAGGGGACAGTCTCCTATGGCCGCGGCGCGGCCGGGGGCCCGCGGGCCATCCTGGAAGCGTCGGCGCAACTCGAAATGTACGACGAGGAGCTGGACTGGTGCGTGGACGAGGCCGGGCTGTTTACCCTGCCGCCGGTCGAGGTTGGCGGGAAGTCTCCCGAGGAAGTGATGGCCGCCGTGCACGAGGCGGCCCTGACCCCGCTGAAAGCGGGCCAACTGCTCTGCATGCTGGGGGGAGAGCACTCGGTCAGCTTCGGCGCATTCAAAGCCCTGCTGGATCTCCGCGGCGGGCCGTTTTCCGTGCTGCAGATTGATGCCCACGCCGATCTGCGCCAGAACTATCAGGGCACGCCTCACAGCCACGCCTGCATCATGGCCCGCGCCCACGAGCTGGGGTTGCCCTTCGTGCAGGTGGGCGTCCGCTCCCTGTCGGCGCCTGAGCGGGATTTTCTCCGCACCGAGGGCCTGGAGGGCAACGTTTTCTGGGCCCAGCAGATTGCCCGCTCCGGGGCGGACGAAAGCTGGATGGATGATGTGGTGGAGCGGCTGGGGGATGAGGTGTATCTGACCGTGGACGTGGATGCGCTGGACCCGGCCGTCATGCCCGCCACCGGCACGCCGGAGCCGGGAGGGCTGGGCTGGTACACGCTGCTGGCGCTGCTGCGCCGGGTGGCCGGGCGGCGCCGCATACTGGCCATGGATCTGGTGGAACTGGCGCCCGTGCCGGGCCTGCATGCGCCCGACTATCTGGCGGCGCGCCTGGTCTACAAGATGATCGGCTACGCCCTGCACGGAGAGCGCACGCCCGAATAGCCCGAGCCAAGGCGCGCGCCCGTTATTCCAGCACTTCCAGCGGCAGCGGGGCGAAAGCGTGGTTGAGGATGATGTTTTTCCCGACGGGCAGGGAATTGGCCAGGGTCTGGTGAAGGTAGTTCTTGCCTTCCGAAACCGCGTCGCCCAGGGGGAAGCCGCGCATCAGGTACACCGCGATGGCCGAGGAGAGCGTGCATCCGGTGCCGTGGGCATTCACCTGTCGCAGGTAGGGCGCGGCGAAATATTCCGGCGTGTTGCCGTCATAAAGCACGTCCACGGCCTCCTCGCTGTCCTTCAAATGCCCGCCCTTGACCAGCACGGGCACCCCGAAGCGCCCGTAAATCGCCTCGGCGGCAGGGGCCAGATGCTCGTCGGTTTCCACCGGTTGCCCGGCCAGCAGGGCGGCTTCATCCATGTTGGGGGTTATCAGGGAGGCCAGGGGGAAGATGCGGGAGCACAGGGCCTCCACCGCATCGTCGTTGAGCAGCTTGGCGCCGCTGGTGGCCAGCATCACCGGGTCCACCACCAGCGGGTTGCCGCCGTTTCCGGTGTCCGCACGGCCGCGCTCCTGTTCCAGCACGTCCGCTACGGTGTGGATGATTTCCAGCGAGAGCAGCATGCCCACCTTCACCGCGCCGACGGGAAAGTATGCGAGCACCTGGCGAATCTGCTCCGCCACGATTTCCGGCTCCACCCCCTGAATGGCGCTCACACCGTCGGGATTTTGCGCCGTGACCGCGGTGATGGCGGTGGTGCCGAACACCCCCATCGCGGCGAAGGTTTTCAGGTCGGCCTGGATGCCCGCGCCGCCGCCGCTGTCGGAGCCGGCGATGGTGAGGGCGATGGGGAGTCTGGGGGCGATTAAAGCCATGGTCGTCTTGCCGTTCGGGGTTGGGGCCGGCTCTGTGTCTTGCCGGCTCTGTCTGGCCGGCTCTGTCTGGCCGGCGGGGCTGTTGCGGGCGGCCCGCCGCTTGCGTTCCACGCAAGGCTGTTTCCGGCCGCTACGTTCGGTTGCTTTTATGGCGGGACTGGGCGATTACTCGTTAAGCCGATAGAATCCTATCTTGAAGAGTATTGTGATGGAATTAGAAAAATCCCTACGCGTACTGTGCGTGGAGGACAACCCCAATCTCCGCAAGGTGCTGGTCAACATCATCAAGAAGATCGGGTACAGCGATGTGGTGGAAGCGGAAGACGGGGTGCAGGCCTGGGAGCAGATCGAAGGAGGAGGGGTGGGCCTGGTGCTGACCGACTGGGCCATGCCGCGCATGAACGGCATGGAACTGCTGCAAAAAATCAGGCGGGGCAAGGGCAAGATCGCCAAGCTGCCCATCGTGATGATTACCGCCTCGGACACCAAATCCTCCATCGTGGATGCCGCCGAGTCCGGCGTGGACGCCTACATTATCAAGCCCTTCAGCGTGGCCACCATCGCGGAAAAGATCGAGGAGGCCCTGGCCAAAAGATCGCACCCGTGAGCGGGCTTCCCTCCCCCGCGCCGCCTGCCGCCGTGTGGACGCCCCGCTCCCTGCTGGAGTGGAGCCAAGGATATTTCAAGGACAAGGGCATCGCCACCCCCCGCCTGGACGGGGAACTGCTGTTGGCCCACGTGCTGGGCTGCCAGCGCATTGACCTGTACCTGGCCTACGACCGTCCCCTGGATGCCGCCGAACTGTCCGCCTACCGCGAGTTGGTGCGGGCCCGCGCCGGGCGGAAACCGGTGGCCTATCTGACCGGAGAGGCGGGGTTCTGGGACATGACCCTGGCGGTGGGCCCCGGCTGCCTGATTCCCCGTGCCGACTCGGAAACCCTGGTGGAGGTGGCCCTGGAGGCGGTGGACGCCCTGCGCCGCGAGGCAGGGGACGATGAGCGGGAGTTGCTGCTGCTGGAATTCGGCACAGGCTCGGCGGCCATACCCCTGGCCCTGTGCTCCGAGCGGAAACGCCTGAGGTGCGTGGCCTGCGATCTTTCCTCGGCGGCCCTGTCATACGCCCGTGCCAACCGCAGGGCCTGGGCCGTACATCTTGCCCCGCGCCACAACGCCCTGCATCTGTTCCTCGGCCGTGGATTCGAGGCCGTCGCCCAGCATTGCCGGCCCGACCTGATCGTGAGCAATCCGCCCTACGTGCCCTCGCAGGAGTTGAAAACCCTCGAGCCCGAGGTGGCCCGCGAAGAGCCGGCCCTGGCCCTGGACGGCGGCGCGGACGGGCTGGAGGTTCACCGGCAGCTGATCGGCTTTGCGGCCGGGGCGCTGGCGCCCGGAGGCAGGTTGGTGCTGGAGATCGGGATGGGGCAGCGCGCGCCGCTGAGTCAGGTGCTGGCGGACCACCCCGTGCTGCGTCTGCTGGAATTTCGAGAAGATCTGGCGGGCGTGGAGCGCGTGCTGCACGCGGTGCGGGAGCCGGGGGCCAAGGGGGACCGAGCGCGGTGACCCGTGGCCGGCGCATCCGTGCCGGCCGGCGGCTACTTGCTTTCCGGATCCAGGTAAATGCGGCTGCCCATGGGCTTGCGCTGGCCCTGGTACTTGCCGCTGTAGGGCACGCTGGCAGGCTGATCCATCCTGGCAAATACCAGTTGGCAAATCCGCCTGCCGGCGGTGAGCCGGATCGGCTGCCGGTTGGCGTTGTATAGTTCCAGGGTCAACTCGCCTTCGAAGCCGGGATCCACCCACCCGGCATTTTCCACGAACAGGCCGATGCGGCCGATGGAACTCCGCCCCTCCACGAACGCCGTCAGGTTCTGGGGCAACTTGATGTACTCCATGGTGGAGGCGAGCATGAAGGTGAATGGCGGGATCACGATTTCCTCCATGTCCATCTCAACATACTTAATGGGATCGTCCATGCGGATGATGTCGAACGAGTTCTCGTCCACTTTGAGGAAATGGCTGCCCAGGCGGAGATCAATGGAGGCGGGCTGGATCAGGTAGTCCTCCAGCGGTTCCACCACCAGTTCTCCGCTTTCCAGCAGCTTCCTCAACGTCACGTCGGACAGTATCATGGAGGCTCCATGGGGCCCTGCCCGCGCCGGAGCGGCAGCGGGGTTCACCGGTGCGGTGCATGGACCGCGTGCCGCGCCGGGGAAAATTGGCGATGCGGACAAATCCGGTTGAGTTTTTCCGGTCTGAGGGTTCTGGAAATTCAAACAGGCGGGGCGGGCCGCGCCTTCAGCCGATCAACCCAGATGATGCTTGTCCTCCTCGTCTTCCTGATCTTCCTTGCAATTGATGCACAGGGTCGTCACCGGCCGGGCGGTCAGGCGGTTCGAACTGATCTCCTCTTCACACATCTCGCATATGCCGAAGATGCCGTCTTCAATCCGGGCCAGGGCCTCCTCTATTTTCAGGCGCAGTTTGCGCTCCCTGTCGCGGATGCGGAGCGTGAGGTTGCGGTCGGACTCCAGAGCGGCTCGGTCGGTCGGGTCGGGGAAGGGCACCGCATCTCCGCGCATGCCTTCCACGGTGGTGTTGGCTCCCTCGTCCAGCCCCATCAGCATGCCGTCAAGAAGGGCCCTGTATTTTCTCAGATTGGCCTGGTTCATGGGCTGTTGTACACTCCCTGCCGCCTGGGGTAAACGCTTACCGGAATGGTACTTTTTACCACGGCGCAACGAGGATTGTCATCTCTGGTTTGCGGAAAATCGGCTAATGATAAGGGGGACTGCGGGAGG